>JBJTMZ010000196.1:0-2851 GCA_046073805.1 Aquirufa sp. | reverse complement strand
ATTAGGCTAAATAAATGGCTGTTTCTTGAGCGGCGATGAATTGACCAATGGGGCTTAATTCGAATCCATGGGTTTGGGCGAATTCCTCGAATTCGGTTGTTTTCGTGGCTTCTATTGCAATAAGCAGACCACCCGAAGTTTGTGGGTCAGCACCAATGTAACGCTGGCGTTCATCGATATCTTCGCTTAAGCGATGTCCGTAGCTCGCTAAATTTCGTGATGTACCACCTGGGAAGCATTTTTGGTCTAAATAATGCTCGATATTAGGCAACAAGGGTAATTTGTCAAAATTGACCAAGGCAGTTAATTTGGATCCATCGGCCATTTCCACTAAATGACCAAATAGTCCGAAACCTGTCACATCGGTTAAGGCTTTCACATACCCTAATGGCCCCAATTTGGCACCGAAGCTATTGAGCGTACTCATTTGTTTGACGGCGCGGGCTAGATCTTCTGTTGTGACGATGCCGCGTTTTTGGGCTGTAGAGAGAATGCCCACACCCAAAGGTTTCGTTAGATATAATTGACAACCAGCGCTTGCGGTATCATTTTGTTTGAGTTCCTCTTTTTTGACTTTTCCGGTAACGGCTAATCCGAAAATAGGTTCGGGAGAATCGATGGAGTGTCCACCTGCCAAAGGGATTCCGGCTTCGGCACAGGCTGCTCGCCCACCTTCTAATACTTGTGCGGCGATTTCAGGGGCAAGCTTATCGATGGGCCAACCGAGAATGGCGATCGCCATCAGGGGCGTACCACCCATCGCATAAATATCAGAAATCGCATTGGTCGCTGCAATTTTTCCGAAATCAAAGGGGTCATCGACGATCGGCATAAAGAAATCGGTCGTCGAAATAACCGCCTCACCGTTTTGCCAATCATATACAGCAGCATCGTCCCTGCTTTCATTCCCTACTAATAGAAGTGGATGATGTTTCTTGGGAGTATCCGATTTGAGGATGCTATCTAAAATTTTAGGAGAGATTTTGCATCCACAGCCAGCGCCGTGGGAGAAGGATGTTAGTCGAATGGGTTCTTCGCTTGATTGCATAGTTATAGAAATATGATGCAAAATTATTCTTTAAAAAGTTAAAAATTATCTTTCTGTTAAATATAAAATGAATTTAGGACTAATCTAGGGTGTTCAAGTGGGTATAGGTAAATTAAATATGTGTTCAGTGCTAAATATCAGACGATTACTCGAATAATTGGCTAAAAACCTTTGGGTAATATTTTGGAGTATTTGATTTTTTAGGTTTATTTTGTGGCTTAATTCTTCAATTTCAATTATAACTAAATTCCAAATTTATGCAGAGAAGATTTATTACTCATTCTGTGTTATTAGGGGCATTTTTGATGCTTTTGATGGCATTACCCATTGGGCAAGTTTTTGCACAGGGTTCTACCACTTCCGCTTTGTCGGGAAGTGTTGTTGATGAAAAGGGTGAAGGCTTACCAGGTGCTACGGTAATTGCTATTCACGAGCCAACAGGTTCACGCTATGGTGCGTCGACACGTGCTGACGGTCGTTACAACATCGTTAACATGCGTGTGGGTGGTCCATACAAGATTTCCGTAACTTTCGTAGGTTACAAAGAGTCAGTTCAATCAGGAATCGTCTTGACTTTGGCTTCTGAATTACGTCAAAACTTTAAGTTAGAGGTAAATCAATCTCAATTGGAAGAAGTTAAAGTTGTAGCTTCTCGTTCTTCGGTAATTAACTCGGGTCGTACAGGTGCTGCTACTACAGTTTCAAACGGTTCGATTACCACATTGCCTACATTGAACCGTTCATTAGGTGATTTTGCTCGTTTAGATCCACGTGCGAATGGTTTGAACTTTGCCGGACGTAATGCATTGTACAACAACGTAACCGTTGATGGTGCGTTCTTTAACAACGCGTTTGCCTTGTCTTCAACAATTGGTGGTCAAGCAGGAGCGTCTCCGATCTCGGTTGATGCGATTGATCAATTCCAAGTGTTAATTGCTCCTTACGACGTTCGTCAGGGTATGGCGACAGGTGCTAACATCAACGTAGTTACTAAATCAGGTACGAATAATTGGTCAGGTTCAGGTTACTATTTCGGAACAAACGAAGGTTTGGTAGGAAATAAAATTGGTGATGTAACGAACCAATATGGTAAGTTTAACCGTGGTCAATTCGGTGCTCGTGTCGGTGGTGCAATCATTAAGAATAAATTGTTCATCTTCGGATCTTTTGAGCAAGAAGCTCAAACAGAACCAGGTTCTAACTTTGTGGCAACACGTACAGGAACAGAGCCTAACCGTTCCATTGCTGCAGCGGCTGATTTAGATCGTTTGAAGCAATTCTTATTAACAAAATACAACTACGATCCAGGTGCTTACGAAAACTACGACAAAGAGAAATATTCTCAAAAAGCAAACGTTCGTTTAGACTGGAACATTTCGGATAAGCATAAATTGAACATTAAGTATAACTACTTACGTTCTTATGCAGATATCTCTCCTTCGAACTCAGGTTCTTTGTCGGGAGGTCGTGCTCCATCAGCTACGGTATTACCTTTCCAAGGTTCATTGTACCGTATCAACAATAACTTAGATTCTTACATTGCTGAGTTGAACTCAACGTTCTCGAATTCTATTTCGAACAACTTGACTGTTGGTTACACGGCGATGCGTGACTTCCGTCAATCGCCAGTGAATAATACTCCATTCCCTACGGTTGATATTGGAAACAACAACTTGAATGAGTTAATAACTTTCGGTTATGAGCCATTCTCGGCAAATAACATATTGGAGTCTGATATTTTCCAAATGTCAGATAACTTAACAATCTACAAAGGAAAGAATGTTTACACATTCGGTATCGCAT
>JBJTMZ010000195.1:0-2518 GCA_046073805.1 Aquirufa sp. | reverse complement strand
GACCAACGTTGTAAACCTTGCGCCGAACGCTCATACGTATCCCCAGTTGTCCCATCATATAAAATCTTTCGAAAAGCATGGTAAAAATAAGGATTACAAGACCATTGTATCGCATTGTGTAAATCGTTGTGCGACGTATTGTGACCATGACATTTCACCGGAGCACCCGCATGACCAAAAACGGAATTCGCTGAAATGATTCCAAGCTGTTGGCCGACTAAAGCTTGCACCAACTTAAACGTAGATCCTGGACGATAATACGCTGAAGGCGGCCGATTAATTAAGGGTTTTAATGGATCAAGCGCCAGTTTTTGATAATACTTCGAAAAATTCCGCCCCGCTAATAAACTTGGATTATAGGATGGCGCCGATACCATGGCCAAGATTTCCCCCGTGGATGGCTCGATGGCCACGACACTACCCACCTTATGCATCATCAAACTATCCGCATACTCTTGCAATCGTATATCAATGCTCGTGTATAAATTCTTACCTGCAACAGGCTCAACATCAAGCTTTCCTTTTTTATAATCCCCTTTCTCTACCCCATTGCTATTCACCATTCGGTATTTAACACCTCGCTGTCCACGCAAAACATCCTCGTAATAGGATTCTAAACCTGAAATACCAACATAATCACCTTGGCGGTAATAATCATCCCGCTGATCCTTCAATGAATTCGGATTGATTTCAGCCACATAACCCAGTGCATTGGAAAAGGCATTTGACTGATAGGTTCGAAATGCTGTCGTGGTGATCGAAAAACCTGGGTAATCAACCATTGCATCTTGGATGCGAGCAAAATCCTCCTTCGTCAAATGCTTGATAAAAAGCGAAGGCTTCACCCGCGAATAAGCAAATGCCTGCTTGGTTACCGAATCAAAATAACCTCGAGTTACACCAAATAGCCTACAAAAACGATTAGTATCCTGCACAACTGCTTTGCGAGGTGTGATGTAAACATCATAAACTGGCGTGTTGTACACAATTAATTTTCCATGACGATCATAAACTTCGCCCCGAAATGGCACCTGAATGATTTTCCGAATCGCGTTATTGTCCGCCGCCTTTTCATACGTGTCATCAATCAATTGCAGATAAAACAATTTACCAATGAACACCAAACCAATGCTCACAAATACAGTGAAAAGAATCAGACGACGACCTTCGAACACGCTCAGGTGAAATTAGATGAAAAATAATCCCAATTTACGGAATAAATACGAATTATTTGGGAAGACTTTTAATCAAGGCAATCATCGCAAATGCAATGGATCCCATGGAAAATCCAAGGGTAAACCAAGGGGTTTCTGTCTGAAAATGAGCATCTAAATAGCGACCCAGATAGACCCCTCCCAAAATGGTCACTAACATTTGAAAAGCCGCGCCGACAAATCGTTGATATGAATTCATAGATTTAAAAATATTCCTTCAAGGACATACTAAATGTATGAATTTTCACTTATATATATTGTAAATTTGAAAATTGTATGCGTTACAAACTATGATTCGAATCCTTTCGGTAGCCCTCATCCTATTGATTACTTGGAGCTGTTCTCAAAACAGCACTAAACCAGCTGCCGTAACGTTTCATAATATCAATTCCAAATACAACGCCATTTGGCAAGCCGACCAACTCTTAGAAAATCTTCAAAGGGAATTCCAAAATGAGCGCGTTGAAAATTACGCGAATGAATTACCCATCATCGCACCGATGGACTCGAGCTTTGGCATCAGCCATAAATTAGAAATTAATAACCTCATTCGTAAAGCATCTTTGGTCATTGACCGACATCAAAATTCAAAATTTGTCGACGACGCTTACCTATTAATCGCACATGGAAGATATTACCAAAGCGACTTTAAAAATGCGATCGAAACGCTAAAATACATCAATACACTGGAGCCGGATAAACAAACGCAGCGAAAAGCGATGACCTTGTTGTATCAGCTCTACCTCATGCAGCATGATATTGAGTCAGCAGAAAAAACCGAAACATTCATCCTGGAAAATGAGCTAGAATCATGGAATTACTCTTTGGCCAAAGCATTTGAACACCAAGTGAAAGGGGAAATTAACTCGAGTATTCAATTAGTAAACCAGCTCGTTAGCGAAGCCAAAAACCGCCACGATCGAAGCCGTCTTTATTTCATTTTAGGCCAAATGTATGAACGAAGTAATCAATCGGGTTTGGCTCAGCAAGCCTATCAAAACAGCATGCGGCAAAAATCAAATTACGAATTAACACTTCGCGCCAACATTGCGAATAAAGCCTTAGAAAAATCCGTTTCTGCGTTAGAAAAACTGCTGGAAGACCCCAAAAACGAAGATCAAAAATCAGAAATATACATTGCTTTAGGAAAAATCTATCTAGAAGAGCAGGATTTAACGAAGGCGAAATCTGCTTGGCAAAAGGCCACAAATAACAACCCAAACAAGGGAGAACTCTATTTTCAGTTGGGAAATCTTTTTGCCGATCAAATTCATGATTATGCCCGAGCATCGGCCTATTTTGAC
>JBJTMZ010000194.1:0-6839 GCA_046073805.1 Aquirufa sp. | reverse complement strand
GTATCATTTGGCAATTCGTCCCGATCAAGTTCCTGCTCGAATCATTTTGGTGGGTGATCCAGAACGTGTACCCAAAGTTTCCCAATACTTTGATCGGGTCGATACTAAAATTCACAAACGCGAATTTGTTAGCCATTTTGGAGAGCTGGGTGGTAAGCGAATCGGCGTGATTTCAAGTGGAATTGGTGCTGATAATGTCGAGATTGTATTGAATGAGTTGGACGCCTTAGTGAATATTGACTTTGAAACACGTTTAGAAAAATCAAACAAGATATCCCTTGAGCTCATTCGTTTAGGGACCTCAGGAAGTATTCAAAAAGACGTACCCGTCGATACTTTCTTAATCTCCGAAGCCGCCATTGGATTTGATAATTTAGGACAATTTTATGGATTTGAGGGCCCCAATATGCTCCAACAAGCTGCATTGAATGCTTGGTGTGAGCAATTTCATTATCCGATTCCGGTTTATGGTGCCAAAGCGAGCCCATCACTAACAAAAACGTTTGATTCGATTTCTTACAAAGGTTACACGCTCACCGCACCGGGTTTTTATGCACCCCAAGGCCGAACGGTTCGCATGACCTCTTTGTTACCTGAATTTTTACATGATGTAGCTGCAAACCCCTTTGAAGGCAATCCGATTACGAATATTGAAATGGAAACTGCTGCATACTATGCCTTTGCGTCTACATTAGGCCATGAAATGATTTCTTTGAATGCGATTTTGGCGAATCGAATGACGCATGAGTTTTCCAAGGACCCAGAAGGTCAAATACGGAAACTTATTGAGTTGGCCCTAGATTCAATTGCATAACGTAATCATCCATCACGTAGCCATTGCCGATATCTAAAACCATTTCCTTTGCTCGGATAAAGCCTTTTTTTTCGTAAAACTGAACGGCAGAATTGTATTTGTTGACATTCAATTCAATTTGGCTAACATCCTTATCACGCGCGATTTCCTTGATTCGTTCAATGATTTTCGTTCCTGCACCTTGTGATTTAAAACCTGGATGTAAGTAAATCTTGTGCAATTTCATTTTACCGCGTTCGATGACCTCGATGGAAAAATACCCGATCGTATTTCCCTCCTCTTCCGCCAAATAAAAATCGATGTTCGAATCTATTTGTCTTTCAAGTACTTCGGTGCCGTACATCATGTCCAACATGTAAATTGTCTGCTCCTCGGACAAAATATGTCCATAGGTTGGCCGCCAAGTTGCCTCGGCGATTTCTTGAATGGTAGGAATGTCGGAAATTCGTGCTTTTCGGAATTGCATAGTCAAATTTAATGCGCGCAAATTTGTAAATTGCTGACAAATATACAATCTATGAAGCCACTTATTTTAATTGCCAACGATGATTCGATTTCTTCCAAAGGAATCCGTGTTTTAACTGAAATTATGTCCGAAATGGGCGAAGTGGTTGTCATCGCGCCGGATACGCATCAATCGGGCATGGGTCACGCAATCACAATGGGTGTTCCATTACGCGTGACCGAAACGCAAGATTTCGGCCCAAATGTAAAATCCTATAAATGCTCGGGTACTCCTGCCGATTGTGTGAAAATTGGTAAACATCTGATTTTAAAGGATCGAAATATTGATTTAGTCGTTTCCGGAATCAATCATGGTTCCAATGCCTCAATTTCCGTGCTGTACTCAGGAACCATGTCGGCAGCTATCGAAGCAGCCATGGAAGGAATTCCGGCGATTGGTTTTTCATTGTGTGATTTCAAGTCGGACGCCGACTTTAGTCATTGCCATGATTTTATCATCAAGATTTGCCAGCAAGTATTAGTGCATGGTTTGCCGAAGGGATTAACCCTAAACGTCAATTTCCCAGCTAAATCAGACGTTGCCCCCAAGGGCATCAAAGTGGTCAAACAAGCCGATGCAGTTTATAGGGAGCGATTTGCGGAGCGAAAAGATCCGTATGGTCAATCATATTATTGGATGGATGGTGATATCGAACATTTCGATAAAGGAAACAATACAGATTTGGACGCATTGGAAGACAATTATGTGAGTATTGTTCCCATAAAATATGATTTAACAGACTACGATGAATTACGGGAGATGCAATCCTGGGACCTTTAAGGCATAGGTCAATAAGGTCGTAATCGATAAAATATCTTTAATTTCCCCGTTTAAGGCCATTTCGATAGCTCGTTGAACGGGGATTTTTTTGATTTGTAATTGTTCGGTGTCCTCAGGTTCAGATTCCGTTATGGTTAATCCTTCTGCGAGGTACATGCTTGCCTTTTCATCCGTCACCGAATTAGATAGATAATTCTCACCTAGCAAAGTCCAATTATCGGCAAGGAGTCCCGTTTCTTCCTTTAGTTCTCTTTTTGCCGCGTCTAAGGGACTTTCATTTTGGCATCCTCCCTCGGGTAATTCCCAGGAATAGGCCCCAATGGTATAGCGGTATTGTCCCACCAAATAAGTATTCCCCTCAGCATCAATGGGCAGAATGGCGATGGCATGATTCTTAAAATGTACCTTGCCATAGATACCCGGTTGGCCATTCGGTTTTATGACTTCATGATGTTCTAAGCGAATCCAATCGTTTTCATAAGGAATACTGACATCCTGTGTTTTCCAAGGGTTTATTTCCTGTTCCATCCGACAAAAATACTATCTTTGTTCAGATTTTCCCTGTATGAAACAAAGGCTTATTGTATTCTCCTTCTTTTTGAGTTTGCTGATCATGTCGGCCAAATTCTATGCCTATTACGCAACGGGATCCACGGCGGTTTTAACAGATGCATTGGAGTCAATCATCAATGTGGTCGCTGCTGCATTTGCCTATTATTCTGTTTATTTGGCCTCTTTACCAAGAGATTTGAATCACCCCTATGGGCATGGGAAAATTGAGTTTTTTGCCTCGGGATTGGAAGGTGTTTTGATTCTATTGGCTTCCGCATATATCTTTTTGCATGCCTCCCAGCATCTATTAGCTAAACCTGCGCTGACTCAATTAGATTTGGGTTTAATTGTGTCCCTTTCTTCCACGGTTTTAAACGGTTTAATGGGATTCTACCTGGTTCGTGCTGGAAAAGCATCTCATTCACCTGCATTGGTGGCCGATGGGAAACATTTGACATTAGATGCTTACAACGGGATTTTAATCGTTTTGGCCATCGCCTTGACCTTGTTTACCGGTTGGCTTTGGGTGGATGCGGTAGCCTCTATTGTATTCGCACTTTTGATGTGCTGGCAAGGCATTCGTCTGATTCGTGAGTCGGTTGCCGCCTTAATGGACGAGACAAATCCCGCCGTATTTAATAAGGTGATCGAATGGATCATGAAGCATCAAAAAGCGAGCTGGATTGATCTACACAATTTACGTATCCAACAATATGGCGGTGATTTACACATCGATTGCCACCTAACCCTACCCCGTTATTGGGATTTAAATCGGGTACATGATGAAATCCATGATTTTGAGGTGAAGATGGCTGAAGTTTTGCCAACTGAAATCGAGATTTTCGTACACGTGGATCCTTGTTTGGATGCCTGCTGTTCCCATTGTGAAATAACAGATTGCCCCATCCGTGCGCATGCATTCAAGCAAAAGATTGAATGGAACGCCATCAACATGGCGCTCAATCAAAAACATTTCAACGAGCTTTAAGCAGGCTTAAGACTTCCCATTCCTCCATCGACGCCAATGATTTGGCCCGTTATCCAAGAATTTGCTGGAGATAACAAGAATGCGGTAAGATTTGCTACATCGCTCGATTCTCCGACACGGCCCAAGGGGTGACGTTTTCCGCCTGCTTCAATTTTCTCAGGACTACTTAATAAGTTAGCCGCTAATGGCGTATTGGTCAAGGAAGGTGCAATTGCATTCACTCGAATTTGTTGGCTTGCTAATTCAGCTGCCAACGATCTCGTCAATCCTTCGATTGCTCCTTTCGAACTCGCAATGGACGCATGGAACCCCATTCCTGTTTGAACAGCTACCGTGCTGTAAAGAACGATGGAACCGGAACCATTTTGTTTTAGATTAGGTAGGTAATTTTGGATTACCTTCACAGCTCCCAAAACATTCAATTGAAAATCAGCGCTGAAATCTGCCTCTGTCAATCGATGAAAGGGTTTTAGGACAATACTTCCTGGGCTGTAAACAATTCCAGCAATGGGTCCTTCGACAGCGGGTAATGGCTGATCTGAAGAAGCATCCCAAGTATGATTTTCACAAGCCGGGTTTGCTGTTCTGGCAATGTTGATAACACGATGACCTTCTTTAATTAAGGCATCAGCCGTTGCAGCGCCAATACCATGACTAGCGCCAACTATAATAAAAGTACCCATTCGATTTAGCTATGAAGTGAATCTAAAAATTCGCGTTTGGTGGATTCCTCTTGGAATTTACCCCCATAATAAGATGTAATCGTCGAGGTTGCATCATCCTTTACGCCTCGAGAGGAAACGCAAAGGTGTTTTGCATCGATGAAAACAGCCACGTGTTCCGTCTTCAAGACTTTTTGTAGATACTTTGCGATTTGCATCGTTAAACGTTCTTGTACTTGAGGGCGCTTCGCGAAATACTGAACGATTCGGTTCAATTTCGACAAACCAATCACTTGGCCAGAAGAAATGTAAGCGATGTGCGTTTTACCCATGATTGGTACAAAGTGGTGCTCACAATTCGAATAGAAACTGATGTTCTTTTCAATAAGCATTTCATTGTAGCCGAATTTGTTCTCGAACAAGGCAATTTTAGGCTCATTCGCCGGATTTAAACCATTGAAGATCTCCTCCACGTACATTTTGGCAACGCGCTTTGGCGTGCCACGTAGAGAATCATCTGTTAGGTCTAGACCTAAGGTCAACATGATCTCGCGAAAATGTGACTCGATTTTAGCAATTTTTTCTGCATCAGAAAGAACAAAGGCATCCTCCCTCATCGGTGTCTCGATGGAGGTGGCTACATGATTGTCTCCAATTTCTTCGTCGGTCAACAAGAAACGGTCTGTATCAATTAGCAGGGAATTCAACGAAATTTCTTTCTGTTTCATACAATTTGATTTTTAAATCTAGCTCTGCAGCAATTTCTGGTCTTAGTTTATTGTAAATCACAAGGGCAATGTTTTCGGCCGTTGGATTTAGGTTAGCGAACTCAGGTACATCTAAATTTAAGTTCCGGTGATCGAATTTCTTGCAAACTTCGCGTTGGACTAAATCGGATAATACCTTTGTATCGATAACATAACCCGTTTCTGGATTAATTGTTCCCGTAACTTGAATAATTAATTCATAATTGTGCCCATGGTAGTTCGGATTATTACATAAACCGAATATTTCCTTGTTTTTTTCTTCACTCCACGCTGCGTTATGTAAACGATGTGCAGCATTGAAATGCTCTTTCCGGAAAATACTTACTTTAGGTGAGTCGCTCATTTTTTTATAAATCTTATAAATTTACAAGAGTAATTTCATTAAATTTCAATTTCAACATCTAATTACCTATTTAATCATATATGAAACGGAGAAATTTTATTGCCAAATCTCTTGTTTATACTTCAGGTGCGGCTCTTTTGCCACATTTATCTCAAGCACAAAACATAGAACAAACAAAAGTACGATTAGGTTTCATCGGTGTCGGATTACGGGGTCGAAATCACCTCGAAATGGCGCTGTATCGAGACGATGTCGAAATCGTTGCCATCTGCGATGTGGATCCCAATGCGATTCAGATTGCTCAAAAGATGATTAGCGATAAAGGCCGGAAACCTGCGGTGGCTTATCAAAAAGGGGATCATGATTTCGAAAACCTAGCTAAACGCTCGGATATCGATGGCGTTGTCATCGCAACTCCGTGGGAATGGCACGTGCCAATGGCACTCGAAGTGATGAAACAAGGAAAATATGCGGGTGTCGAAGTTTCTGCAACCGTGACCTTGAAAGAATCTTGGGACTTAGTTAATATGTACGAAAAGACAGGCTCTCATTGCATGATTCTGGAGAACGTATGCTACCGTCGGGACGTTTTAGCGACCCTCAACATGGTTCGTCAGGGGATGTTTGGAACCCTTTCTCATGTTCAATGTGGCTACCAACATGATTTGCGGGAAGTAAAATTCAATGATGGAAAGCAAGCCTATGGTGGTGGCGTAGAGTTTGGCGAGAAGGGATTTTCGGAAGCCAAATGGCGCACACAGCACTCCATTGATCGCAATGGCGATTTATACCCTACTCATGGATTGGGACCCGTGGCAGAGATGTTAAACATCAACCGCGGAAATCAATTTGCTTATTTAACATCCATGGCCTCACCTGCTATGGGCTTACATCAATACATTGAAGAAAAAGGTAGTAAGGATCATCCAAATGCTAAAGTGAAGTTTAAATGTGGGGATATTGTGCAAACGATGATTAAATGCCACAATGGGGAAACCATCTTAATTACGCACGATACGAATTTACCACGCCCCTATTCCTTAGGCTTCCGTGTTCAAGGAACCAAAGGAATCTGGATGGATGATAATAAGTCCATTTATTTGGAGGGTGTATCTGCTAAACCACACCGTTGGGAAGATTTCAAACCTTACCAAGAGAAATATGATCATCCACTGTGGAAAGCACACGCAGCTGATGCTGAAAATGCGGGACACGGTGGAATTGATTATTTCGTCTTGCGTGCATTTATTGAATCCATTAAAAATAAGGTAGCTCCGCCGATCGATGTGTATGATGCGGCAGCTTGGTCGGCGATTTCGCCACTATCCGAGGAATCCATCGCGAAGGGCTCCGCTCCTATTCAAATACCCGATTTCACGCGTGGAAAATGGAAAACTAATCAACCAATTTTTGCTTTAAACGATCAAT
>JBJTMZ010000193.1:0-19735 GCA_046073805.1 Aquirufa sp. | reverse complement strand
GAATACGCGTCAACTTGGATTTAGCCTGAGCTATTTAATTGAGATGTTCGAAAAGACGGGAAGGAAAGAGACCTTTTTTACATCGCCTGCCTTTTTCGATAAGTTGGCCGGTACGGACGGTATCCGCTTGGGCCTGTTGGCAGGTAAATCGGAACAAGAAATACGTGCGAGCTGGAAGCCTGCTTTGGATCGCTACAAAGAAATGCGGAGGCGCTACTTAATTTATCAGGATTAGTTTTCGGAATTTGCCTAGAAATTGCGACCTTTGCCGTTTATTTTTAAGCAAAAGGCTGTATGGCGGAAAAAATTATTATCCTCGACTTTGGTTCTCAAGTGACGCAATTAATTGCGCGTCGCATTCGTGAGGCACAAGTATATTGTGAAATCCACCCTTTCAATCACATTCCAAGCATCGATGAGTCGGTGAAGGGAATTATTTTGTCGGGAAGTCCATGTTCTGTTCGTGATGCAGATTCGCCCCGTGTGGATTTGAGTCTTTTTGGAAGCTTACCTATTTTGGGAATTTGCTATGGTGCACAATTACTTGCACATCAGGGTGGAGGTTCTGTTCAAAATTCGGGACATCGTGAATATGGTCGGGCGCACATGACAAGTGTCAAAGAAAGTCCTTTGTTGAAGGGATTATCGGCAACGGGTCAGGTTTGGATGTCACATGGTGATACAATCATGGAATTGCCTTCGGAATATGAATTAATCGGGTCAACCGAAACGGTTCGAGTGGCGGCATTCGCCCATGTTTCGAAGCCAATATTTGGTATTCAGTTTCATCCGGAGGTAACGCATTCGACAGAGGGTAGTATTTTGATTCAAAATTTTGTGTTGGGGATTTGTGGATGTGCGCCTACTTGGACATCGGATTCATTTGTGGATCGTACGGTGGCTGAGTTAAAGGAGAAGTTGGGTTCGGATAAAGTAGTTTTAGGTTTATCGGGTGGGGTAGATAGTTCGGTGGCAGCGGTGTTGTTACACCATGCGATTGGAAAGAATTTGTATTGCATTTTTGTGGATAATGGTTTGTTGCGCAAAGATGAGTTTGAGCAGGTGTTGAAATCGTATCATTCCTTGGGATTGAATGTGAAGGGAGTAAATGCCAAACAACGTTTTTACGATGCATTGAAGGGTCTTTCGGATCCGGAATTGAAGCGTAAGGCGATTGGAAAGACATTTATTGAGGTTTTTGACGAGGAGGCGCATTTAATTGAGGGAGTTTCTTGGTTGGGCCAAGGGACGATTTATCCGGATAAGATTGAATCCGTTTCCTTGAAGGGGCCGAGTGCAACGATTAAATCTCACCACAATGTGGGTGGTCTTCCGGATTTCATGAAGTTGAAGATTGTGGAGCCTTTGGATGCCTTGTTCAAAGATGAGGTTCGTTTAGTAGGTAAGACTTTGGGCATTCCCCAAGAGATATTGGGACGTCATCCCTTCCCGGGTCCGGGATTGGGTATTCGTATTTTGGGCGATATTACGCCCGAGAAAGTTGATATTTTACAGAAGGTGGATGCCATATTTATCAATGGTTTGAAATCGGAAGGTTTATATGATCAAGTTTGGCAGGCAGGTGCCATCTTGTTACCGGTGCAGTCGGTGGGTGTCATGGGCGATGAGCGTACCTACGAGCAGGTAGTTGCCTTACGTGCGGTAACGAGTGTGGATGGTATGACGGCCGACTGGTGTCATTTACCTTACGAGTTCTTAGGTCGTATTTCGAATGAAATTATCAATCAAGTTAAAGGAGTTAACCGAGTTGTTTATGACATCTCGTCAAAACCACCTGCGACGATCGAGTGGGAGTAACAAAAAAAGCCTGGGCAACCGCCCGGGCTTTTTTTATGTCAAATTACCTCTAACCTCTTACCTGTTGCGTAGCTAAACTCGCTAAATACACCACTGTCTCCGTTGCTTTCTGCATGTCTTGGACGGAAACCCATTCTTGTTTGCTGTGGAAGGCGTGTTCGCCGGCAAAGATATTGGGGCAGGGTAGGCCCATGAACGTAAGGCGTGATCCATCGGTCCCTCCACGAATCGATCTGGTTTCCGGCTGAAGGCCGGCCAAACGCATCGCTTCCATAGCCAAGTCCATACAAGCAGGATGATCTTTGAGCACTTCAAACATGTTTCGATATTGCTCCTTTTGTTCGAATTGTACTCGGGAATTTGGGTATTTTCGAAGGACGTCTTCGCTGATTTGTTTCAATAGATTCCCATATTCAATCAGTTTTTCGGTTTCAAAGGCACGTAATATGAATTCGATTTGAGCTTCTTCCACAGAACCACGCATGTCAGTTGGATGGATGAAGCCTTCTTTTTCCTCCGTCGTTTCTGGGCTGCAATGGTCTTTTGGGAGACTTTCGATAATCTCCGAGGCAATTTTTAATGCACTTTCCATACGCCCTTTGGCGAAACCGGGGTGTTGAGACACCCCTTGGATGTCGATTCGAAAATAATCAGCGGAAAAGGTTTCATTCTCCAGGTGACCTCGCTTTTCCCCATCCAAGGTATATCCGAATTCAGCCTTTATTTTGGCTAAATTGATGTGGTCGGTTCCCCGGCCTACTTCCTCGTCGGGGGTAAATACAATGGTGATAGGGCCATGAGGCACCTCGGGATGTTGGGTCCAAAATGATACGGCATCCATGATTTCGGCCACCCCCGCTTTGTTGTCGGCCCCCAATAAAGTCAAGCCACTTGCAGTAATGATATCATTTCCAAATTGTTCCACCAAATCGGGATGTTCCGCCAGTCGGATCACAACTTGTGGATCATCGGGTAGGATCATGTCATGGCCTTGGTAATTTGGGTGGACGATGGGTTTCACGTTGGCACCACTGCAATCGGGCGACGTATCCATGTGGGAGCAGAAAAAGATACCAGGCACTTCGTGTTCTACGTTACTGGGTAGGGAAGCGTATACATAGCCATGTTCGTCAAGTTCGGCATTGTAGATTCCTAATGCGCGTAATTCGTTCACCAAAACCTTTCCGAGATTTTTTTGTTTTTCTGTCGTGGGGCTTGAATTTGAAAGCGGATCAGATTGGGTATCAATTTGTACGTATTGAAGAAATCGCTCTTGTGAACTAAAGGAGTAGTTTTGGAACAATTGAGAGATGAGAGCCATAAAATCAATATTTTTTGAAATATGCGAAGAAAAAATTGTGTTAAATAAATTTATTTGAATTGGATTAATAAAGGTAATCAACCTTTCAAAATATCGTATTATCTTAGAGGCTTCAATTTAGCCCACAGTTCTAAACTGTCTCTGAATTGCTAGACCTTATACCTTATATTTATAAAGATTATGTCTCAAAATGCAGTGATCAATGTGGATGGTAAAAGTTTTGAATTGCCTACGTTAGTGGGTACTGAAAACGAAAAAGCTATCGATATCGCCAAATTACGTGATTTAACAGGATACATCACCTATGATCCAGGTTACAAGAACACAGGCGCAACGAAGAGTGCAATTACTTTTTTAGATGGAGAAGAGGGAATTTTAAGACATTGTGGGTACAGCATAGAGGAGTTGGCCGACAAAGCGAGTTTCTTAGAAGTAGCCTATCTGTTGTTGCACGGCGAATTGCCTACGCAAACTCAATTGGATGCATTTGAGTCGGCTGTTCAGAAATACACGGTTTCGAATCAAGCTTTGTTGAATATTGCGCAAGTTATCCCAACGAGCACGCATCCGATGAGCGAATTGTCTGCTTTGGTGGGTTTGATGGAAGGTCAATATTCGACCGACGAGAAAGAAGATAATATTTTACGTTTATTGGCTGCTTTGCCAATTTTCGCAGCTTGGAATTATAAGAAGAGTATTGGCGAGGCGATTGTTGCCCCAGATCAATCTTTGGATTATTGCTCTAACTTCTTAAAAATGATGTTTGCGAAGCCAGGCGAGGCATATCAAGTTAATAGCATCGTATCGAAAGCGATGAATAAATTATTGATTTTGCATGCGGATCATGAGCAAAACTGTTCGACTTCGACGGTTCGTTTGATTGGTTCATCACACGCAAGTTTGTTCTCTAGTATCTCAGGAGGTATTATGGCTTTATTTGGTCCGCTTCATGGTGGAGCTAATCAAGCGGTAATTGAGATGTTGGAGGAAATTAAGCAAGCAGGTGGCGACACGGCGAAATTTATCGCCATGGCGAAAGACAAAAATTCGGGTTTCCGTTTGATGGGCTTTGGTCACCGTGTTTATAAGAACTTTGATCCACGTGCTCGTATTATCAAGAAAGCAGCGGATGATGTTCTAACGGCTTTGGGCGTTCAAGATCCAATTTTAAAGATCGCACAGGAATTGGAAGCTGCAGCTTTGAGTGATGAGTACTTTGTGGCTCGTAAATTATATCCAAACGTCGATTTCTATTCAGGGATTATTTACCGTGCTTTAGGGATTCCAACCGATATGTTTACCGTTCTCTTTGCAATAGGTCGTTTACCGGGTTGGATTGCGCAGCATCAAGAAATGATGGCAAATAAAGAGCCTATCGGTCGTCCACGTCAAATTTACGTAGGAGCTACTCCACGTGCTTTTGTGGATATCAATCAGCGATAAGTTTAAAAATTAGTACATTGAAAAAGCTCTCCAATTGGAGGGCTTTTTTGTTTTATCGATCTAATCGGCCTAATTTTGAAACGTATGATTCAAAAAATATTCATAGGGATAGCGCTAATAACCAGTAATGCTTTGCTTTGGGCACAGCGTCAAGAGGGTGTGGGAACCTATTATCATGAGCGTTTCTGGGGGATTCGGACGAGTTCTGGAGAAGTTTATCATCCTTTTGTCTATTCCGCGGCTCATCGAACGCTTCCCTTTGGAACTTGGGTAGAGGTTGAATTACTCAAAACAGGGAAGAAGACGATTGTAAAGGTGAATGATCGCGGTCCTTTTTTTAGGGGTGGGGTGATTGATGTCTCAAAAATTGCGGCTAAAGAGTTGGGATTAGTGGACTACGGAAATTCCAAAGTGAAGGTTCGGCCACTGTCTGAGCTGGAATTAACCGATTCCTTGAAGTCATTTTTGTTTAAACGAGATTCCTTGGCCAAAGTGGAGCATCCCAAACCGATGCGAAAATCAAAACGGAAAAAGAAGAATCGAAAAAGGAAAAAGCGTTAATCAACGAGTATTTCAATTCGTCGGTTTTGCTTTCTCTCGGTAGCTGATGGATTTTTAATTTTGGGTTGGCTGTTTCCAAATCCCTGCGTCTGAATGCGTTCAGATTCGATTTTTAGCTCCATTAATCGCAATTTAATATGAAGTGCGCGTTTTTCAGATAAGATAAGGTTCTTGTCTTCCGAGCCAACCTCGTCCGTATGTCCATGAATTCGGATCTTTTTAGCAGGATGTTGATTCAGATATTCTGATAGTAATTGCAGGCTTTGGGGGATACTGTCTAAACGCCAGGCATTCGTAGGAAATTCGATGTCGTCGAAATGAATGGATTCGAAGGTAATCACTTTAGGCTTTTCCTCAAAAAGCGAGTCGGGAAGATAGACTTTCACAATCCCCAAATCTTGTTGGGCCTTATTTAGTTTTCTTGAAATGTAATAATATTCCGGCTTTTCAGCTGTTGAAATGCCCGCGTCGTGGTAATCTGTATTAATGCTTGGAATGGCTTTGGCTGTTTTCCCCACGGCTGGAAATTCAATTTGATAAAAATCCAATCCGCCCAATCCTCCTTTTTTGTTGCTTGAAAAGATAAACCTCTTTTTAGCTGTGAGCAGGTAAGGCCCTTGTTCATCTTCGGCGCTATTGATGGTTTCGCCAAGGTTGATGGGGAATTCCCATTGGCCCTGTTGGTTTTTTGTTGAAATCCATAGATCTCGCTTGCCTAATCCACCGGGTCGATCTGAGGCAAAAAACAATTGTTTTCCATCGCTCGATAAATGTGGTTGTCCCTCCCAATCATGGCTATTTACCCGAAAACCAAGGTTTTTGGGTTTGGTCCAAGAGCCATCAATCCATTGGGTCTCATACAAGTCGCATCCGCCGAAGGAATTGGGGTATTCACAACCCGAAAAGATCATGTAAAGTCCATCGGCCGAAAAGGTAGGTGTTCCTTCATTGTTTTCCTGGTTGAGTTCGGTAATGGGTCGGGGTGCTTCGAAATGGCCATCGATCAAATTGGAAACAAAGATTTCTTCATCCGAATGGATTTCCTTGCGAACAGTGAAATACAGTTGTTTTTGGTTTGGCAGGAATTGAGGGAAATACTGTGTTCGGAAAGAATTGATGATGGGGTCAACCTGAACGTTTTGAATCGTATCGACTGGCTCAAATAAAGTCAAGAAGGGGATGAGCCAGGCCAACATATCATTAAGGGATTTGTAGGAACTTATGGGTTTGTACCGAAATTTGCCAATTTGGATTGGATTTTACAAATTCTACAATCAAAGGATTGATGCTTTCTTGTTTCGACCATTCCGGTTGTAGGTATAAATGGGCGCTTTGGTTGATTTTGGAAGCCCATTCGTTTGCCCAAGCAATATCTGAGGGATGATAGATAACTACTTTCAATTCATGAACATGGGCAAGTATACTAGGATTTGGCTCCTTGAATTTCTTTGGGGAGAAACAAATCCAATCCCACGAGCCCGTAAATTCCTGGCAAACACCGGAGGTCTCTATATGTGTCCGAAAGCCAGCGCTTTGGAAAGCTTCGGTCAAGGGTCCTAAATCGTGCATGAGCGGTTCTCCACCCGTAATAACGACTAATCTGCCTGGGAATTCAAGCGCTTCATTTAGTAGGGTCTCGACTGATTTAATGGGATGGGTATCCAAGGGCCAAGACTCTTTCACGTCGCACCAATGGCAACCCACATCACAACCGCCCAAACGAATGAAATAGGCGGCATGACCTTGATATTTCCCTTCGCCTTGAATCGTGTAAAAAGATTCCATGACGGGGTATTCAAAATCACCTCTTTTTAAAACTGATTTTATATCTTTGGTCTTTAATTGCATGTTCGCCTAAATTCAACGTAAAAATACGGGTTGAAAAGTAATTTAACTAATTAGGATTCGTTCTAAATTAATTGAGTGGATTCTTTTTTTTGTTTCATGACTAAAAGATATTTTTCGAGAACTTGTTTGCTACTTGTCTTGGCTTGCCTTAGCTGCTTGGGATTAGTCGGATGCTGGTCGGCACGCTGTCCGCGGGAAACCTGCCACGTTCGTGTTGAGCACCGACATGGCGAAAATTATTACCGACCACATGAGGCACTTTCCTGGATGTGGACACCTCGTTACAAGCATGTTCGAGCTGTTTCTTATTCGGAAGTGGCCGCTAAAACATCGAAAACAAAACGTATTTGGGCTCGTATATTTAAACCGAGTCCTAAAGTATCTGCTCAAAAACCTCGCTAATGAAGCCAAAAATTCATGTGGCCGCTGGGGTATTGAATCAGACCCCTTTGGATTGGGAAGGTAATTTCCAACGAATTCTTGGTGCCGTTCACGCCGCTCAAAATGCCGGGGCTCAATTGCTTTGTCTGCCGGAAATGTGTTTGACAGGCTATGGCTGTGAAGATCAGTTTTTTGCCCCTTTTACGCAGCTGAAAGCTCAGGAATACCTAAACAAATTAGTTGATTATTCGGCTGATATGGTTTTATTGGCAGGCTTGCCGATGCGTTTTGAGTCCCAACTCTATAATGTAGTTGCGGTGCTCTATCAGGGTAAAATTCAGGCATATATTCCCAAGCAACATTTAGCCAATGGCGGTGTGCACTACGAGGCACGTTGGTTTCATCCATGGCCAGCGGGAAAGCGCGCTTCCTTAGATGGCATTCCTTTTGGGGATTATCGCATTGGAATGGGCGAGATTCGATTGGGTATCGAGATTTGTCAAGACGCCTGGGAAGGGGAAAGGCGCCCTGCACATGCGCTAGCCAAGCGAGGCGTATCGATTATTTGTAATCCAACGGCCTCCCATTTTTCATTTGGGAAGTCGGCGATTCGTCGGCAGCTTGCTCACGATGGCGCTTCCATCATCGATGGCGCTTATGTATTTGCCAATTTATTAGGGAATGAATCCGGTCGAACCATCTTTGATGGGGACGCCTACATTATACAAAACGATCGTTTGATTGCACAAACGCCTCGTTTTTCTTTCCAGGACTTTCAGGTAATTGCCACAACCGTCGAGGTAAATGGGTATACAGAGTCGGGCGAGGATCTCATCCAGATTGGAGAATTAGCCCTCAAAAACCACCAAGATATTTTCGTTGATAGCCCAGCCTGGGAAACGTCCTCTCATTTAAAAGAGGAGGAATTCGCTCGGTCGATAGCCTTAGGGCTTTGGGATTATGTGCGAAAATCGTATTCGAGTGGATTTGTTCTATCGCTTTCAGGCGGGGCGGATTCGTCGGCGATTGCCTCTTTATGTGCTGCTGCAGTCTATTTAGCTGAAAAGGAATTGGGTTGGGACGGAATCAAAGCCCGACTTTCCTATATACCTTGGATTAATTCCTGCCAGGATACAAGGGAATTGATCGCCAAATTCATGACGACGATTTACCAAGGAACCGTTAACTCATCGGTAGATACGCGACAAAGTGCGGCTGAATTAGCGGCTTGTATCGGATCTGAGCATCATGAGATTGAAATTGATGGATTGGTGCAGGGCTATCGAACATTGATTGAAAAGACGATTCATCGACCACTGACTTGGGAAAAAGACGACATTACGCTTCAGAATGTACAAGCGAGGGTCCGTGCCCCGAGTGTATGGATGTTGGCCAATATTAAAAATGCTTTACTCCTCGCTACTTCGAACCGTTCGGAAGCAAGCGTGGGATATGCCACGATGGATGGGGATACTTCAGGGTCCATTTCTCCGATTGCCGGAATTGATAAGGCCTATTTACGTTCATGGTTGAAATGGATGGAAACCGTGGGTTTGGATGGACAATGGTGCGTTAAAGGATTGAGCTATGTGAATCGCTTGGAGCCGAGTGCGGAATTAAGGCCTTTGGATTCCAAACAAGTGGATGAGGAGGATTTAATGCCTTATCCCATTCTGAATGCCTTGGAGCGTTGGTCCTTTTATGAGCATCAGAGTCCGTCGGATTGTTTGGCATTGCTGACGCAGCAATATGGTACACATTATTCCGAGGAAGCCTTGAATGGATTTATACACCGATTCTTTCGATTATGGGCACGTAATCAGTGGAAACGAGAGCGTTATGCGCCGGGTTTCCATGTGGACGATTACAGTTTAGACCCGAAGTCCTGGTTGCGTTTCCCGATCTTATCCGCGGGATGAGAAAAAGATTTACCACAATAAAAAAATATGCATTTAGTCGTTGATATTGGGAATACGGATATTGTCTGTGGATTTTACACGGAGGCGGGATGGCAGGTACATTTGCGTACTCCTACGCATCAGCCTTGGACAGCGATTCGTTTGGAGCATTGGATTCAGAAGGAATTGGCGGAAAAAGGGTTTCAGAATGTCAAAGTGGAGTCGGTTTTAATTAGTTCGGTGGTTCCGCCAGTATTGATTCAGATTCAGAAAGGATTGGAGCATTGGGTTGGTTTTCCTGTGAAGATTATGGGACCCGAATTATATAAGTCTTTGCCAATACAGGTGATTAGTCCGGATGAAATCGGGGCGGATTTGGTGGCTAATTCAGTTTATGCGCATCATCATTATGAATCGGATGTATTAATAATTGATTTTGGAACGGCGTTGACATTTACCTTGGTGGATCGAGACGGAAAAATGCAAGGAGTTTCCATTGCACCGGGTTTAAAAACGGCTGTTAAATCTTTGTTTTCCCAAACAGCTCAATTGCCCGAGGTGCCTTTGGAAATGCCAGCTTCTGCATTGGGTTTTGATACGGTTTCTGCGATTCAGTCGGGTATTTTGTGGGGCTATGTGGGTATGGTGAAGGAAATGATCGATCGCGTTAAAACGGAGCGTCAGGGAGATGTTAAGGTCATCGCGACAGGTGGTTTATCTTCGATTTTGACTCCTTTGGAGCAGTATTTCGACGAGGTGAATAAATTAATTACATTACAAGGTTTACGCATCATTGCGCAATTATAAGATGAAAACACCCCAAGAACTTGGTTTTTATTTTCCGGCTGAATGGGAAAAACATGACTCAACGTGGATAACTTTTCCACACAATGATCATTCCTGGCAAGGGGATAAATTGGAGGAGATGTATCCTGAATATTTCGCCTTGATCAAGGCGATTTCGGCGGGAGAGATGGTGAATATTCAAGTGAATGATGCGGAATTAGCCGCGTTCATTCAATCGCAATATTCGGTTTACGGGATAGATGCGGATCAAATTCGATTACATATTCAGCCGACGAACGATGCGTGGTGTCGCGATCATGGACCTGCCATTCTTGTCAATCGGAACAGTTCGGAACGATTGATCGTGGATTGGGGATATAATGCCTGGGGAGGAAAATATCCCCCATTTGATTCGGATAATGAATCACCTTCGCGTATTGCCGATATTTTAGGATTACCCAAAGTAACCCCGGGCATTATCATGGAAGGAGGGTCGGTGGATTTTAATGGGGCAGGGACGGTGTTAACAAGTCGGTCCTGTTTATTGAACCCGAACCGAAATCCGCATTTATCTCAAGCAGCGATTGAGCAGTATTTATGCGCTTATTATGGCGTTGAGCAGGTGTTATGGGTGTCAGATGGAATCGTAGGTGATGATACGGATGGACATATTGACGATACCGTACGCTTTGTGAATAAGGATACGGTAATCGCCATGGTAGAGCCCAACGAACAAGATGAGAACCATGCGGTCCTTGCTCAGAATTTAGCGGAATTAAAGTCTATGCGTTTGTTGAATGGCCAGCCGTTGAATATTGTAGAAATTCCGATGCCGGCCGCTGTCGTGATTGATGAATTTCGCGCGCCAGGATCTTATGCCAACTTTTATATCTGCAACGCGGCGGTGATTGTTCCGATTTTTGATTGCGAACAAGATGAATTCGCCTTGAAAACCATCGCACAATTTTTTCCGGATAGACCCGTTATAGGTCTTTCGGCTAAAAAAATAATCTGGGGGCAAGGAAGTTTTCATTGCTTGACCCAACAAGAACCGTCGGCGATTCATGCGTAACTATCTTTTTCTTTTTTGTGTTTTGGCCTTTGCAGCTTGTCGGCAAAAGTCAGTTCCCATGCTCGTTTCTGTGCCTTCCCCTGTTCGAAAAGCTGAAAAGCCGCGCGACGTTCGTTTGGAGCTTTTAGCCATAAAAGCATACGATATTCAGGAAAATCTGAGTTTACACGATGAGTTGTGGCTAGAGTATAATTTGGTCGCGATTAAAGAAGGTAAGATTCTACGTGTAGAGACTGCGTCTCGGTATTTGGGAAAGATAAAGCAAGGAGGTAAAATCGCTTTAGATACGATCCCTGCATTGAAAATTCAGTTAAATCCAGGGGAGCAATTAGGTGTTCAATTGTCGCTTTGGGAATTGGACGATTATTCTAAGGATGTAAAGTTGTTAAACCAAGTGAATCATTGGGGTGGTGTGTTGCAGGTTCCGTTACTATTGGTGGAATGGAGTTCAGTAAGTAATCCACTTTCCTGGTTTTTATGGGGGACACGATTAGGGAGTTTAGGCTTGTCCTATTGGTCTTCGAGAGATGGGAGAGATTTACTTGGCGTTTCTGAGCTTCAATGGGATTGGGAAAGTATACCCAAGGGGAAATCGAATCGATTTAAACGAGGTAATTGGAACGGTGGACATGCTGGACTCAATGGATTTCAATATGGCTACACCTATCGGATTCGAATAAATGAATAAGGAAATTGGCGGTGAAATTGCAGGTTTTTGTGTAATTTTGTCCACTTGTATGTATGAGTTTCATCAGATTTAAACAAATGTTTCCTTTCAAGGTATTATTGGGTGTATGTTGCTTGTTTTCGTTCACGTCGTGGGCGCAGCAGGATGCGATCATTCAATTGGGAAGCAAGAAAATTTCAGCTGGGGTTTTTGAAAAAGATTACCGACGATTATTGGAGAGTGATAGTATTAAGGCCGACAATAAGCAAAAATTCTTAGGGGATTACATCGATTACCAATTAAAGTTGTTGGCTGCCGAAGATGCTAAAATTCACGTGTCTCCTGCATTTGTCGAGGAATACCAAAGTTTTCGCAAAGAATTAGCGAGCCCCTATTTGGTCGATGGGGAAAAAACAGAAGCCTTAGTAAAAGAGGCCTATCAGCGTTTAAAATTCGAAAAACAAGTTGCCCACATTTTAGTCAAATTGCCTGGGAATCCATCGGCTGCGGATACCTTATTGGCTTTTCAGAAGATTGAAAACATTCGTAAAAAATTAGTGGCGGGGGAAACGTTTGAAGAATTGGCTAAGAAGTATTCGGAAGATGATTTATCTGCTGTAAAAGGAGGGAATCTTGGTTTTATTACGAGTTTACAGACACAATATGCGTTTGAGAATGCCGTATATGCCCTGGAAAAGGGCGCGGTTTCAAACATCGTTCGGACAGCTACGGGCTATCATTTGATTAAGATACTGGATGTCAGACCCAATCAGGGGAAAATTCGCTTGGCTCATATTTTGGTTTCGGTTGCGGTGAATGCGCCAACGAATCAGCAAGTAGAGGCGAAAAATCGAATTGAAGAGGTTAAAAAGTATTTGGATAAGGGGGAAGAATCATTCGAGTTGATTTGTAAGAACTATTCAGAGGATCCTTATTCGAGAGGTCGAGGAGGGGAGTTGCGTCGTTGGTATTATACATCCGATTTATCTGAGGAATTACAGAATAAATTGTTTTCGATTCAGCGTTTGGGAGATTATACGGAGCCAATTCGGACAAATTTGGGATGGCAAATATTTAAGTTGTTAGATAAGAAACCCTTATTGAGTTACGATGAAATGGCGGAGTATTTACGTCAAAAGGTTGTAACAGATCCTGAGCGTTCAGCTTTGATTCGTTCATCGTTTATGGCAAGAGTTCGTCGGGAAAATAAAATAATGGTATTGCCGGCGGCTGAAAAAATTGCTTTAGAGCGATTTTCGCAGGATCGATTGGGAGATGAGTATTTTTTGAAAATGCCTTTGTTGCAAGTGGGTGAAAAGTCTTGGACGATACAGGATTTTTATCAGTTTATTACGGCCCAGCAAAAGAGTAAATTGAAATCATTGGGTTATTTACCGGCTATTTCGGAGTCCACTTGGCTAGCGGAGTTTGTGGATTTAAAAGCATTGGAGGAAGAAGAAAAGAATTTGGAGGTAAAGTATCCGGCTTTTAAGGAGCAGATGCAGGAGTTTTTCGAGGGGAATTTATACAGCAAAATCATTGACCAAGAGATATTTGAGAAGTCATTAGATAGTTTACGTCAACAGACTTATTTTCAAACTCATGCGGCGCAGTTTACAATGCCGTCTAGGGTTAAGGCAAAGATTATTGATGCTGATTCTCCAAAGACTTTGACCGAGGCGATGGATTTGGTGGCTAAATCACCTTATCCCATGAACAAGCGATTACCTGATATTAATTTTAATTTGGGTACCTCTGAAATAGTTGAGGCAAGTAAAAAGGTTGCTCAGGAGTTGTTTATGTTGATGGCTAAAAACAGGGATTATGTGATTGAGCTAGCGGGTTATCATGATGCTTCTGAGGCGGATAGTATGTCGGAAGCTCGGGTTAATCATTTGGTCAACTATTTGGTCAAAAAAGGAATCAGTCAAACAAGAATTATTGAAAAGGTAGAAGGCACATTAAAACCGGTTTCTAAATCTGATAAAGCGAAGAATGCGCGTATTGCGATTAAGTTTTATTCTCAGTCGATGGACGATGTGGTGAAAAGATTTAATGCCATTAAGCCACAGAGTTTAGACGCGGTGGAAGGCTATTTTGTAAAGGGACAAAATGCTTATTTGGATAATATTTCATGGGAAGCTGGTAAGCAGACGAAGGAGATAAATGGTCGCCATATTTATGTTGAAATCAGCCAAGTGGAGCCTGAAAGATTAAAAAGCTTTGATGAGTCAAGGAGTTCGATTATCCGTGAATTGCAGGCGCAATTGGAGAAAGAATGGTTAACTAATTTAAAACAACGCTATCCGGTGGTATTGCAGTCGGAGGAGTTGAATCGCATCATGCAATAGAAAATTTAGAAATATGAAATTGAAAGGGTATTTGTTGGGATTCGTGATGTTTTGTGTTGGGTTGAGTGCTCATGCGCAAGAAGCGGAAAAAGGAACATTGATTGATAAAATTATCGCTAAGGTTGATAATCACTTTATATTGAAGTCGGAAGTCGAGCAACAATACAGCCAATATTTGACGAGCGGTCAGGCGAACACCCCCAATCGTTGTCAGATATTAGAGGGATTGGTTGTCAATAAGTTGATGCTTGCAAAAGCTGAAATAGATTCGGTTATCGTTGATGAAAAGCGAATTGATGGTGAATTGAATTCACGAATGGATCAAATGGAGGCTCAATATGGATCTGCTAAGAATATTGTGGAAGCGTACGGTAAATCGATTGTCACGCTGAAGGAAGATTTACGTTTATCCTTAAAGGAGCAATTGACGGGTCGGAAGATGCAAGAAAAAATCACAAATGATGTCAAGATTACGCCCAAAGAGGTAGCTGCTTTTTTTGCTAAAATACCAACGGATTCTTTGCCATATCTTCCATCAGAAGTGGAAGTGGGACATATCGTTCGATTAGCCAAGCCGAATAAAACGCAAAAAGCCGAATTAGTAGGTCGTTTGTTAGACTATCGTCGTCGAATTGAGAAAGGGGAGTCTTTCGAAGATTTGGCTAAGTTGTATTCGGAAGATTTGGGAAGTGGAAAGCGTGGAGGTGATTTAGGATTTTCGAAGCGTGGTCAAATGGTGGCGCCTTTTGAGGCGGCTGCTTTAAAGTTGAAGCCGAACCAGCTGTCTGATGTTGTGGAGTCGGAATTCGGGTATCACTTGATTCAGTTATTGGAAATACGTGGTCAGGAGTATCATGCGCGTCATATTCTGATTCGTCCGGATTATCAAAAATTAGATTTGACAGAGCCGACGAAATTTTTGGATAGTTTACGGATTTTGATCCAACGGGATTCATTGACATTTGATAAAGCTGCGCGTGAGCATTCAGAAGATAAACTCACGCAGGATGCTGGAGGTTTATTGTTGGACATGGCATCTCGTTCTACACGAATGCCATTTGATGGAACGATGGAACCAGGACTGTATTTTTCGCTCGATTCGATGAAAGTGGGGACAATTTCAGCTCCTATTCCTTACCGTACGGAAGATGGACGTTCTGCAGTTCGTATCTTGTATTACAAGGCTAAATATCCACCACATTTCGCCAACCTTAAAGACGATTACCAAAAGATTGGTATGATTGCGCTTTCGCGTAAGAAAAATGATGCCATCGAGGAATGGTTTTTGAAGGCGAAAGAAGATGTGTTTATTTACATCGATGATGAGTATAAGGGGTGTAATGTGTTGAGTGGGGGAGTTGTTGATAAGTAAGAGGTGAGAGGTAAGAGGTATGAAGTTGTTTTATCAAAAAGGCGCGATTTATCGCGCCTTTTTGATATCTTTTGATTTTCTACCCATATCTCTAACCTCTTACCTCTTACTTCTAAATTGAATTAAACCGCCACTGGCGCCTTAATTCCCGGGTGCGGATCATATCCTTCCAGGGTAAAGTCTTCGAATTTAAAATCTAAAATATCTTTCACCTGCGGATTAATCTTCATCGTAGGTAATGGTCGCGGACTACGGGTTAATTGCAAGTCGACCTGCTCCATGTGATTCGAATACAAGTGTGTATCTCCACCGGTCCAGATGAAGTCCCCTAAACCTAAATCGCATACTTGTGCCATCATCATGGTTAATAGGGCATAGGACGCTATGTTAAAAGGAACACCCAAAAATACGTCGGCAGAACGTTGGTATAATTGGCAGGAAAGTTTTCCATCTGCTACATAGAACTGAAAGAAGGCATGACAAGGCATTAAGGCCATCTTGGGTAGGTCGGCGACATTCCAAGCGCTCACAATAATCCGACGAGAATCCGGATTTGTTTTCAAGGTATGAACGGCTTCTTTGATTTGGTCGATAACGATGCCGTTGGCACCTTCCCAACTTCTCCACTGCTTCCCATAGACCGGGCCAAGATCCCCGTTTTCATCTGCCCATTCGTTCCAAATACTTACGTTATTTTCCGTCAGGTATTGAATATTTGTCTCACCTTTCAAGAACCAAAGTAATTCGTAGATAATGGATTTAAGGTGCGTTTTTTTGGTCGTTACCAATGGGAATCCCTCCTCCAAATTGAAGCGCATTTGGTAGCCAAAAACGCTCAACGTACCCGTTCCCGTACGGTCTGATTTAAAGGTTCCGTTTTCTTTGATATGCGTTAGTAAATCTAAATATGCTTGCATGTTAGGCTTCGAAGGTTTCCCCGTTTAAAAGTAATGAATGTGTGATTTTTGAGCTGGGCTCCAACTGGGCAGTAGCGGAACAATATTTATCCATCGATAGTTGAATCGCTTTCAATGCTTTATTTCCATCAATCGCTCCTTTTAATTCGAACTGGATATTGATTTGTCGGAAAGGAGTCTTCTCGGTACCCTCAATTTTCTCTCGGTCACCTTGTACGCGAATTTGAAAGTCCTCCACGATTTGGCGTTGCTTTTTCAGAATCAAAATAACATCAATGGCTGTACATCCACCTAAACCCATTAATAGTAATTCCATGGGTCTCGCTCCTGCATTGTGTCCGCCAATTCCCTCGGCTGCATCGATGTGTACGGAAACAGGGGAGGAACCCTTCGCCTCAAAGTGAAAATCTTGATCTAATCGATTTAATACTACTTCCATCTTATTTTAATTCTGTCGATTTTAATGCTTTGGTCCATATAACTTCCCCCTTCACGTTGAATAATGTCATTGTTAGGGTACGGTCTTTTAACGGTCCCGAAACCTCGATTTTCGAGAACGCTCTTTCCTGTACCAATGTCCCAGGTACCAAAGTTTCGTTATAATCTTGTTTCACCGCATCTGCTTTTCCTGCCGTCATCGGTGAAACAGTTAAATCATACAAGGGATACGTACCTGGTCGGTCCAATTTATTTAAATTCGAGATGTGGCGATCGCCCGACAAGAACAATACACCCGGGATGTTTCGGTTTTTAATTTCCTTCAACAAGTAGTTGCGCTCGCCCTCGTAATTCGCCATGTTTTCAAATACCTTCGCTGGACTAATTATTTGACCCCCATTCACGATAATCTTGAAGCTCGCTCGTGAACTGATTAAGGCATCTAATAACCAATTCATTTGTTTTTGGCCCCAGTAGTCTTTATTAGGGTCATTTAATTCGTTGGGTGCTTTGTTCCACCGGTCGTCCATCATGAAAAACTCCACATCGGCCCATTGGAATTTGCCGGTAACACCTTCGTTTGGAAAAACGAAATTGGGATTGCCCCAATACATCTTGAACATTTCAAGTGAGAGGTTTTTTAATGGGAATGATCGGTCGGAATCATTCGGGCCATAATCGTGGTCATCCCAAATCGCATAATGGTGAACATTGGCTAATAGGGGTTGAATCGACTTCACCGATCTCGCATGATCATTTCGGTGAATCATACCAGTTCTCGTATAATCCGGTTCGCGGTAATAGAAATTATCACCTCCCCAAACCATGAAATCCGGCTTCTTCGCATACATTGCGGCATATACCTCATCTGCTCCTCCATAGGGTCTACCTGGCCGGTCCGTCGCTTCCTCATTTACATAATTACAGGTTCCAAACAAGAAAGAAAACGCAGGTGGATCTTTGCGGTATTGCCAAAGCTCCTGTGTTTGGAACTCCAAGGGATAATCAAAGGCCATTTTCTTGTTATTCACCCAAACCTCATATTCATAGCGCTTTCCCATGCTTACCTCATCGGCGATGATACGCGCAATATAGGCATTTGCTTTACTCGTTTGAATAGGATCTGTTTTATGAATGGTTTTGTCGCCTTTTTCCCAATATTGAAGGTGTACTTGTGCCGGTTTTTCGGTTTGCACCCAAACGAGGACTTCTTTCATTTCAGAATAGCCCAGCATAGGTCCGCTCTTGATTTGGGCAAATGCCCCCATGGAAAAGAGCAGGAATAAGGCAATAATTATGCTTTTCATGTTTGTTAGATTAGTATCTTTGTGGCTTATACAATTTTTCCATGGCATATTATTCAATTCAGAACATTCCATTAACCGATTTAGCCAAAGATTTCGGTACACCATTATACGTATACGATGCAGACAAAATTAGGGAAAAAATCTCGGTTTTAAGAGAGGCATTTGCGGGAATTGACTTGACGATTAAATATGCTGCCAAAGCCAATACGAATCTTTCCATTTTACGTTTGATGCGGGCAAATGGCGTGGACATGGACGTGGTGTCACCACAAGAGTTAGAATTAGGACTCATTGCGGGATACGAGGGTTCGAATATTACGTTTACTCCATCTGGGGTGCATTTTTCAGAAATTGAACATGCCGTTAGTAAAGGTGCGATTGTTAATTTGGATAATCTTTCCGTGCTCGAAAAATTTGGACAAAAATATGGTTCGACGCAACCCTGCTTGATTCGCATCAAGCCCCATGTTTTTGGAGGTGGGAATGAGAAGATTATGACGGCTCATCCGGAGTCGAAGTTTGGCATTTCAATTCATCAAAAAGAAGAGATTCTAGCGATCGTGGAGAAATATCAAATGCAGGTAATTGGTTTGCACCAACATACCGGTTCGGATATTAAGGATGGCAAGACATTTGAACAAGCAGCGTCCGCTTTGTTTGATTTCGCTTATGATTTCAAGGATTTACAAATCATCGATTTAGGTGGGGGATTCAAAGTTCCTTATTCGCCAGAAGATCCGGGTGTCAACATGCAGGAAGTCGGTCAAATTATGAGCAATGCCTTCCGTGCATTTTGCGCAAAATATGGTCGGGTCTTACGTTTATGGGTAGAACCTGGTAAGTTTTTAGTTAGTGAATCCGGTACTTTTTTAGCTGAAACGAATGTCGTAAAACGTGATCCTGTCAAAACTTTTGTTGGAATCAATTCGGGCTTAAACCATTTGATTCGTCCGATGATGTATGGTTCGTATCATTATATTTTCAATGCCTCGAATCAAGATGCATCCAAGCAGGAATCATATCGGGTGACGGGCTATATCTGTGAGACAGATACTTTCTCTTTCGATTTTCAAGGAAAACAAAATGAGCGTTTATTGAATGAGGTCAAAGAAGGTGACATCATCGCATTAGCCAATGCGGGCGCTTATGGCTTTACCATGGCTTCGCATTACAATGCACGCTTTTTACCTGCGGAGGTTTTGGTTGATGGGGGAGTCGCTCGTGTGATCCGTAAGCGTGAGACGATGGAGGATTTGTTGAGGGGGCAGGAGGGGATTTGAGAACTAAGAGTTAAGAACTAAGAACTAAATTACTCCTACTTCTTAACTCTTAGTTCTTAACTCTTAGTTCTTAACTCTTAGTTCTTAACTCTTAGTTCTTAACTCTTAGTTCTTAACTCTTAGTTCTTAACTCTTAGTTCTTATCTCTTAGTTCTTAACTCTTAGTTCTTAACTCTTAGTTCTTAACTCTTAGTTCTTAACTCTTAGTTCTTAACTCTTAGTTCTTAACTCTTAGTTCTTAACTCTTAGTTTAATAGAGCACCCACGTATCCTTC
>JBJTMZ010000192.1:0-13324 GCA_046073805.1 Aquirufa sp. | reverse complement strand
GAATATCGCAGGGCAATCTCATGCGATTGTACGCTCATCTTACTCATCGCCGAGGTCGGCATCTCGTAGACATAACCTACGTAAATCTTCTTCGTTGCTTGAAGTCCTAAACGCACTCCCCAGCTATCCTGGTGGCGGTAGTTTAAGCCCACATCAAAACGCTTGTTTAATTGCGCATACACGTTCGCATCCCAGCTCAAGGGCACGTCCTTGGCCGTACGGATTAACGCACTCGGGTACAAGACCACATGCTCGCTGATCGGTAACTTCGTTCCTACCATCGTGTAAAAATACGCCACGTCTTTATACGAACCACTGCCTAAATCATACTTGAATAAACGAGGCTGTGACACGCTGACAAAAAATCCATCCCCCTTGTTGATCTTTAAACCCCAACCCGTGTTAAAGCTCAAACCCGTCGAACGGCTACCCGCAAACAAGGCATCGCCATCATGTACCAAGGCCAAGCCTGAAAAGTCCAAGCTTAGGTTCGAAAACCCAGCTCGGATACCTCCTGAAAAATGCCAAGCTTCGTTCAACTTAATGTGATATGCATAATCTCCGCTGATCGCTGTAACCTTCACCGGACCTGCTTGATCATACATCGCATTGAATCCAAGTCCACTCTGCTGCTTAAACTTAAAGTCGCCAGAGATGGCATAAGTAACAGGGGCGCCTTCGATACCCACCCATTGCTGGCGGTTAATCACCGTGATGTCACTCACCGAATCGCTTCCCACGTGTGTAGGACTTAAAATCTGCGGATTCAAACGGTAAGACGAGTACATCGACTCCACCTGTCCAAAACTATCTGTCGATATCAGGTTCAACACAACAAGGGAAACAAGGGTCATAAGACCCTTGGTCCACTTAAATTGATCTACTCTCTGATTAAAATTTATATATGCTTTCATGCTATTTCTTTTCGTTTTTGTTGGCTGTGAACTTTACTTGTCTAATCGGTTCACATAAATGAAGGACTTCACGTTCGATTTATTCCCCTTGAAATCGATTACATAATAATACGTTCCGTCAGGTAGCAAGCCGTCACTCGCTAGTAAATCAAAGGCACGATCCGTTTGGCCACGCCAATCGTTTTGGTAATTGTCTTTCTCATAAACAATGTTACCCCAACGGTTGAAGATCGTCAACGTGTTTGGCTGTGCATTCAAAATACCTGGAATGATAAACGTATCATTCTTGCCATCGCCATTCGGTGAGATACCCTGTGGAATAAAGGTAGGACACTTGTCAGGATCTAAACGATTTGGAATGCCATCTTTATCGCAATCCGCTAGACCCGCAATATTGATGTTGTCCTCATCCTTATCCAAAATACCATCGTTATCCGAATCCAAATCTCTAAAGTCGTAGATACCATCTTTATCCGTATCCAATGGATTCTTCGGATCTGGACCCGCCTCTACTTTATCCGTAATACCGTCATTATCCGAATCCAAATCTCTAAAGTCGGCATTGCCATCTTTATCCGTATCCACTGGCGTAGCCGTTGGACCCTTCTCAATGTTATCCGAGATTGTATCGCTATCTGAATCTAAGTCACGGTAATCTGGCAAGCCATCGCCATCCGTATCTACCGGAGTGGCTGTTGGACCTTTCTCTATGTTATCTGAGATACCATCGTTATCCGAATCCAAATCACGGAAGTCGGCCGTACCATCCCCATCCGTATCGATTGGCGTAGCCGATGGACCCTTCTCCGTATTGTCTAAGATTCCGTCGTTATCACTGTCTAAGTCACGGAAGTCCGCTGTGCCATCGCCATCTGTATCCACAGGGGTCGCCGATGGACCTTTCTCAATGTTATCCGAGATGCCATCGTTATCCGAATCTAAATCCCTGAAGTCCGGAGTACCATCACCGTCCGTATCTACCGGAGTGGCTGTTGGGCCCTTCTCAATATTATCTGAGATACCATCGTTATCACTATCAATGTCGCGGTAATCCGGTAAGCCGTCTTTATCCGTGTCCACTGGCGTAGCCGATGGGCCTTTCTCAATGTTATCTGAAATACCATCGTTATCTGAATCTAAATCTCGGAAGTCATAGATACCGTCGCCGTCTGTATCCAATGGTTTCTTCGGATCTGCGCCTGCTTCAATCGCATCCGTGATGCCATCGTTATCGCTATCAAGGTCTCTAAAGTCGGGCGTACCATCCTTGTCCGTATCTACCGGAACAGCTGGGTCCTTACCTGCTTCAATTGAATCAGGAATACCGTCGTTATCAGAATCGATGTCTCTAAAGTCGGGCGTACCATCCTTGTCCGTATCCACCGGGTTTTTCGGATCGTTGCCTGCTTCTACCGCGTCAGGAATACCGTCGTTATCAGAATCTAAATCCAAAAAGTCTGGAGCTCCATCACCATCTGTATCTACAGCAGGGTATTTAGGATCTTGTTGCGCGCGGTCATCATAACCATCGTCGTTATTATCTACCCGACCGCAGTCAAAGCATAAATTCAACCCTTCATACTGATCCGATAATCCATCTCCATCCGAATCTAAATCCAAGAAGTTAGGCTTACCGTCTGCGTCCATGTCACCGAATTTCTCGAAGGCATCTGAAACACCGTCTCCATCACTATCTCGATCGCGGTAGTTAGGGTGTTGATCTGCGTCCATGTCGCCGCGCAATTCAATGCTATCCAAAATTCCGTCTCCATCACTGTCTAAATCCAAGAAATCAGGTAGACCATCTTTATCTGTATCAGGAATTTCCAATGGCTTACCGCCAAATGCTTGTTCAACATTGTCTGGAATACCATTGTAATTAGAATCGCTTGTAACCCCATTCACATCACAAACACCATCGCCATTGCTATCGCCAAATGGACGGTAATCTGCAGTACCTTCGAACGTATCTAAAATACCATCTCCGTCTGAATCCAAATCTAAATAGTTAGGCTTACCGTCTCCGTCGAGGTCATTGGTCGTCTCGCGGCTATCTAAAATACCGTCGTTGTCTGAATCTAAATCCAAGTAATTCGATTTGCCATCACCATCTGTGTCTACTTCGCCTTCGGTGATATCGCCAATCTGATCATTATCCGAATCTGTATCTAAATAGTTTGGAATACCGTCACCATCAAAATCAGGGCAATTCACACCCGTCGTACATTCCATGCCATTTAAAATACCGTCTCCGTCGCAATCTTGATAACGGAAAATATCATAGGCAGGCGTACCGTTCGCAGGTACTACGCCCGAACCACCTACGCAAAAATTCAAAGGTTGTGAGTCAGTAAAGTTGGCCGTGCCATCTCCATCACAATCCGCAGTGCGCCAAGCGTTCGACGTGTTCGCTAATACTTGACTAGAGGCATTGTAGCTACAACCATCGTTTGGATTCGTACCGTCTAATAGCTCTTGTGCGTCTGATACGCCGTCGCCGTCGGTGTCGCCGCCACTTATAGTAACCACCACGTTCATCGACGAAGAACATGCTCCAGATGTTCCTGTAACCGTATAGGTAATTGTAGAACTAGGTGTAGAAATTACAGAAGCACCTGTAATCGCAGAAATATCGGTATTAGGTGACCATGCATACGTAGTCGCGCCACTCGCAACTAATGTCACAGATTGTCCCACATTCAATGTTGGAGCACTTGGCGAAACACTCACCGTAACGGCTGCGGAAACTGTAGCTGTCACAGCAAGCCTATTAACACTTTCGACACTGTTTACTGTTTGAGAAGCATAATAGACGGTTCCATCTACCAAAGTAGTATTGGCGGCCAATGGACTTCCTCCAGAAGCGGCTGCATACCATTGAATGGCAGTTCCTGTTACGGCCAAATCAGCTAAAGTAGGATTATTGGCAACACAAACTGATTGATTAGAAGCACCCGTAGGAGCAGATGTTCCACCACTTACGAATGCAACTGCTGTGGTATTGGTACCTGTCGTACCGTTGAGCACATACGTGATGTTAGCTGTCGTAACCACATTGGAACTTGTTAGTATAACCGTATAGGTACCATTGTTATTGTCGACGACAGTTCCCAATGTACCTGCGGAGGTCGCAACCGTGACGGTTCCCCCGGTGGTTGTCAAGTTATTCCCCTGTGCATCCTTTAATTGGATGGTGATCGTTGACGTTGCTGTTCCATCCGCATTAATCGTTGTTTGGTTAGCAGAAATGAGTGATGTTATCGGACTCGCAACAACGGGGACAGAACCACAAATGTATAAAGATGGAGTATTGCTACAGTCGAAGGCAACAACGTCGACATTTGCTGTTGTTCCATCACCCATACTACCATTAGTTTTATGACCCACATAGCAGAATTGTGTAGTACCTTGCTTCAGGTAAACTAAGGTATGCCCACCGACTTCAGCAAATAGCGCGCGATCAGCTCCTTGATTAAAGGTTGCCGGAATGGATGGATCGTAATTTTGAGCCGCATTCGTTTGGCCCAACATATTGCGTTGATTTTCTCCCCAAGTGTAAAGATCCCCAGTGGTCGTAACGGCAACAGCTGCCGAATATGCAGCATCGTGTTCTTGTACTGAAAAGGTTGTAATGCCCGACATGTTTGTGGACGGACTTGTCTTCACATTCACCCACGAAGTTCGAGTTGTCGTTGTATAATCCCCGACCTGCTTATTATTGTTTTCCCCCAATGCATATAGATACCCTTGGTTAGATAATAAATAATATGTATTGTTTGTTGATGTGGTTGTATTGTTACCCCCGTTCACCCCAATCATTTTCACGTCAGCTCCTGTTACACCGGTTGGCAAGGACATTGAAGTCGCATAAGTTCTATTGGATGAAACAGCCGAACCGTCACCTAAAAAAGTAGAGGCACCCCAAGTATAGATTGCGCCAGAAGTGGTCACGGCCATTAAGGCATTATGCGTGCCATCTGCAACTTGACCACGAATGGCATCCACGTTAGCCAGGCTAACCCCTGCGCTAGTTTGTACTTTATACCAAGTTTTCTTTTGTGCTGCACTAGGTGTTCCGGTTAAACCGTTACCTGCTAGTTGCATCGCCGCCTGAGTCAAAACCCAAACATCACCTCCAGATGTTACGATGGCTAGGGTTTGATATGTCGTAAATAACATTTTGACATTCGCAGGAGTGACTCCAACGGGCAAACCCGTATTTGCGTCACCACCTGTTGGAGTAGCAATTCGGCGAAATGAATCGCCATTGTTCGTCAATGTCGCATCAATAACAGTTCCCGAAGTTCCCCAAGCGAATAATCCAGTTGTTGACAAAACGATACCTTGGGCAGACGTTCGATTACTACCCAAAGACGCCTTCAACACCGTTCCCGTCAATGTTGGGTAATTGGTCACGTTAATATCCTGTGGCGATAATACCGCGGAAGTACCATTGCTGGCCATCAAATCTCCCCAAGTGGAATAAGTTCCATCTGACTTAATTGCCACAGACTGGTGAAAGGAACTGATAATCTTGTCGTACTTATTTGTAGGTATACATTGTGCCTCCACTTGTAGCGAGGTTGACGCAAGTACGATCGTTGTTAGAAATAATTTGAAAATTCGAGTTTTGGACACAAAAAATTGCGCCAAACGCTCAGAGGGACTCTGAGAACTTTGATTAATCATTCGTATTATAATTTAGATAACGGAGCCAATAAACATAGACTCTTTGCCTCTAAATTAGTGAATGACCACTACTTTAATTCCTGATTCAAATCAGTTTCTTATGAAGATGAAAGGTGGAACTAGCAAATACGGCCTGTAAGGGAAGAATTTGCCATAACAGTACATGTCCAACTTTTGAAAAGTCGGACACATTAATCAATCTTCCTAAATGTAAATTACCTAATAATCAGCGAATAAAGACTATTCGTCAGTTTTGATCTTTGGATTAAAAGGAACCCCCAATTGAAACCCAAAACTACCTGCTGTTTCATCCGGAAGCACATCGAGCCCGTATCGAATTTGTTCAATCGGCGTTGCGTTGAATGTCCCGAATAAACGATCCCAAATAGAAAAGATATTTCCGTAATTAGAATCCGTTTGAGGGCGCTCAAGGTGGTGATGGATTTTATGCATGTTGGGTGAAACGATAAACCAAGAAATAGCCTGATCAAGTCCTTTGGGCAATCGGATATTCGCATGATTGAATTGCGAAAGCAGGGCACTGATACTTTGGTACAACATGACCAACCACATGGGGGCACCACAAATTAAAACACCTAGGAGTGTGAAAATCGCACGAAACACGCTTTCTCCAGGATGATGACGATTTGCAGTAGTGGTGTCCACCATCGTATCCGCGTGGTGTACCATGTGAAATTTCCAAAGAACTTTGATTTTATGTTCAATCCAGTGAATGAAATAGGCCCCCACAAGGTCCAATAATAATAAGCCAACAATCAATTGTGGCCATGCACTTAGACCTAACCATGGCAGTACCCCGAAATGATTTGCAATCGCCCAATCGCTTCCTCGAACAATGATCGTGGCAAAAGCAAAGTTGATGATGATCGTCGTCAAGGTAAAAAACAGGTTGATGCCCGAATGTTTCCATTTGTTATAACCAAAACGAAACAAGGGAATTCCTCCTTCAATTATCCAGAAGAACGTGATGCCTCCGGCTAAAATAAAGGCACGGTGTGCGCTGGGGATGGCGGAAAAGTAGGTAATTAAATTTTCTAGCATAGGTCGAGTGGGGTTGACGCTGCCGGGGTCTTGACCCCGGCAGCGTCTAAGTTAGTAGCTATTTATAAAAGTTTCTTGATATTATCATAAAATCTGCGAAAAAACAGCTTGAAGCCATTAATTTATGGGTCAACTGATAAACTGCCTAATCTAATTCAATATTGGCCACAAAGAAAGAATTGGCTAAATTTACAGACCCTAAAATAAACACGTATGTTGAAGCAATTGTTTTGCCTGCTTCTGGCAATCCTCACATTTTCAAGTTCTGCCCAGCAAATTTCTAGTTTAAGTTCCCCCAATAAATCGATTCAATTAAACACCTTTAAAACGCCTGAGGGTTCTTTGGCCTATCAGGTTCAAATGAAGGGGAAAGAGGTAATTTCGAACTCGACCCTAGGTTTTGTGTTGAAAAAACCTGCTTTGGAATTAAAAAAATTTACGGTTAATCGTATCGATTCCTCGGAGGTTTCCACGACTTGGAAGCCCATTTGGGGTGAAGTCAAAGAGATTGCCAATCAGTACAAAGAATTGATTTTACATACAACGAGTAATGGGGTACTTGTGGATTGGATCTTTCGGGTGTTTGATGATGGCGTGGGGTTCCGTTATCACTTTCCACTGCAAGCCAATTTTCAGCATTTTATTGTGGATCAAGAACTGACCCAATTTAATATGTCGGGCGATCACACCGCCTTTTGGATTCCAGGGGATTACGACACCAATGAATATACGTACAATAAGACCAAACTAAGTGAGATCGATGCCACAGCTGCCGCGGCGAAGGAAAAGGACATCGCGGTGACGGCTTTAATGGGGAAAAATGTGGTACAAACACCCCTGATGATGAAATCGGCCAACGGATTTTACCTAAATCTGCATGAGGCAGCATTAGTCAATTATCCTGCGATGCATTTGCGTTTGGACCCAACGACACAGACATTCACTTCGGCTTTAGTTCCAGATGCCGTGGGAAATAAGGCCTATTTGCAAACTCCTTATTCGACGCCTTGGCGGACAATGGTCATGAGTGAAAAGGCAGAGAAGATTTTGGAATCAAAATTGATATTGAATTTAAATGAGCCTGCCAAATTCGGGGATTCTACTTGGATCAAGCCACAGAAATTTATGGGCATGTGGTGGGAGATGCACATTGGGAAGGCGAATTGGCCTTTGGCAGGCGGAAAACACGGTGCAAACACCGCAAATGTGAAGCGCTACATTGATTTTGCTGCACAGCATGGTTTTGATGGGGTTTTGGTGGAGGGCTGGAACCAAGGTTGGGAAGATTGGTTCGGAAATTGGAAAGAAGACGTATTTGATTTTGTGAGCCCCTATCCGGATTATGCGATTGACTCATTGACAAATTATGCCCAATCCAAAGGTTTGCGATTAATCATGCACCATGAAACCTCAGGATCCGTTACCAATTACGAAAGACGCATAGATGAGGCCTATCAATACATGGTCGGCAAAGGAATTAACACGGTTAAAACCGGTTACGTGGGTAAAATCATCCCTCGCGGCGAGCATCACGACAGCCAATGGATGGTGAATCACTACAATCGCGTGGCCGAAAAAGCGGCGAAATATCACCTGATGGTCGACTCACATGAGTCGGTACACCCGACAGGCTTACACCGGACCTATCCCAACTGGATGGCGGCCGAAGCGGCGCGCGGTTCGGAGTTTAATAATGCCCCGACGCTCGGGATTGTACCGGAACACACAACCATTTTACCATTTACCCGTCTGATGGGTGGGCCGATGGATTACACGCCAGGATTATTCCATATGTCCTTGAATCAATTCGATTCGACGCGAACGCAGAAAGTTCGTTCGACATTGGCCAAGCAATTGGCACTGTATATCACCATTTACAGTCCGTTACAGATGGCGGCAGATTTGCCTGAGAATTACGAAGGTAAAATGGATGCCTTTCAGTTTATCAAGGATGTGGCGGTCGATTGGGAAGACACAAAAGTTTTATCAGCCGAACCCGGCGAATACGTCACCATTGCGCGCAAGGCGAAAAATAAGGATACTTGGTTTATTGGTTCCATCACAGATGAAACGGCTAGGAACATTTCCATTTCATTGGATTTCTTGGATGCAGGTACAGCTTATGAGGCCATTTTGTACCGCGATGCAGATGACGCTGATTTTGAGAAAAATCCTGAGGCCTACATCGTGGAGAAAAAACTGGTATCAAAGAGCTCAAATCTAACGTATCGATTGCAGCGCGGGGGCGGCTGTGCGGTTAGTCTAAAGAAATTGTAGGGTTGACGCTGCCGGGGTCTGTGACCCCGGCAGCGTCTAAATTATCAGCTTTTCATACAAGTTTCCTGATATTCCGCAATTATTCCACTAAACAGCCCCTAAACGGATCATTTTATAAGTAAACAGATAAACTGCCTAATCCCAATCAATGACCATGGAATTGCTCCCCTGCTGGAATTTCAACAGCTAATTTATTGGCCGGCGTCGGAAGTGGGCACGTCGCAAATGGGGTAAATGCACATGGAGGATTGTAAGCCTTATTGAAATCAATCACCACTTTCCCGTTCGCATCCGGAAGTGCTGTATCAATAAAGCGACCGGCGCCATACGTCTGCTTTTTATTCGTCAAGTCGCCGAAAACAATGAATAAGTTATTCCCTTCCTGACTTGTTTCCAACTGGTATGATTTCTTTCCAATCGTAAATCGAAGTAAACCCGGAGACTCCAATTGATAAGAACGTCCTGTCACATCAATAATCGTCATCATCTTACCCTTCGTTGGAACGAAATCCGCAACAATGCGATAGTTTTCGTTGGTTGGGAAGCAATCTATCCCTTTGAACGCCTTCAAATATTCCCCCTCCAAATCCCGCAAACGAACCGCATATTTATCCCCACGTTTGATGATAAACCAGCGCAAGGAACGATGAGACACAACGGGGGCTTTGATGTCTTCCCGATAAACCAACATCGTATCGCTGACGGTTTGGTAATATACCTGGCCATTTTTCAATAACAATTCGCCCAAAAACGGATCCGAGTGTTCCGATGGGAAAACAAAATCATTTTTTTCGCTTCCGCCAAAGGTATTAACCCCTTCCTTCAGCCAGAACAAGCCGGCTAGATTTAACCAACCATTTTCCGATTTCAAGCTCTCAATTCTTGCTCTCCGAAAAGCCTCAATTTCTAACTTATAGCCATTATCTGATGTAAAACTGCTTAAAAATACCAAGAAAATAAGTGCCCATTTAATCCGCATGATACATATGTTTTGATTCAAAATACTTCATTGCTTTGACAACACCGAATTTAGCTTGCTGCTCATCGGTAAATCCTAACCCACCCTTCCCATTCATTAATTTTTGATATTCGGAAGCCAACGACTCCTTGCGCTTTGTGACATCCTCAAATGAATTCAAAATACTAATTGACCAAAAAACAAAACTAAAACCTATGAATAAGTATCGATAAACGCCGACAAACTTCCACACATGCAATGCCAACAAATAGATAAAAAGCATGGCTAGCGTCGGGTAAATCTTGTAATTCCCAATCAAATACACAAACTCCCCCCAGGAAGAACGCAAAATGCTGATTACTAGTGCATTCATTAAGCAAAAACCCAGCATCGCGGATATAAATAAGATATTGGGATTAACGAAGTCCCCCGATCGCCATTTGTTAAGCTGCTCCTTCCTCGCGCTTTGGAACAGAAAATAATAACAAGCCACAGCGATAACGAACATGAGGCAAAATCCAATCAAGCCCGTTTGTAAGAGTCTAAATTGGGATAATTCACGATACCAAAAATCAAATCCTCCCCCCATAAAGACAAAGAATCCTTGAACACTCGCGAGTGGATGTTGAAAAAAGTAGCTTAATCCCCTTTCATGATATCCCATACTCGGATAACTCCAGAAAATCAAAAACAACATGAGAGCAAAAACACTTGCCCAAACATATAATTCGCGCATTCTATGCTGTAAAAACAACACCAAAGAACCAATAATAAAAAAAAACATTCCATCGGAATTTGAAATACTAGCAAGAAGCGCAAAAAATAGGGCTCCGATAAAATTGGATTTGGTGGGGCGAGTCAACAAAAACATCGAAATCCCACCGAAACCGATAACCAAATTATGCTGTGCAGCAGCGATCATCCAATAAGACGATAAAAAGTATTGGAAATTCAAGAATAGAAAAAGCGATGGAATAAAAACTGTAAGCCTATTTTCTTTCGGAAGACTCTTCCAGATCAGTAAATACAAGGGGATTAAATAAAGGTGGGTCTGCCAAATAATCCATTTAATGCTTAATTGACCAAATAAATAATAGTTTAAAACGATTAAGGCTTTCAACATAACTACCCGATGTTCGTTGTTAGGCGACCAAAGCAATGCCCAACGATTACTCCAATTAGGTTCATGTATCCAATTAAATAAGGTCATCGGGGCAACTTCAAAATCATCTAACCAAGGCGTATTGGAGGCATTATGAAACAATGTCCAGGCAAAGAAAAGAGCTGGCAAAACACCTAAGAAGATTAATATCCAATCCTTTTTTTGAATAAATTTCATTCGCCCTGATTAATTGAAATCAAATTTAGTCATTTAATTCAAAGATATTTAGTAGATTTCAGTAGCAACTATCCCGTAAAAAAATGAAAAAAGCACTCTTTGGATTAATCGCAATTCTTCTAGTAATTCAATTTGTCCACCCCGAAAAAAATGAAAGCAAGGACTATACCTACGACATCTCCACGAAATATACCATTCCTGCCCACGTGCAAGAAACCCTGAAAAATGCCTGTAACGATTGTCATTCCAACTTGAGCACCTATCCTTGGTACTCAAACATACAGCCTGTCGGCTTCTGGCTCAATCATCACATTGAAGAAGGAAAAGAACACTTGAATTTTTCAACATTCACCAAACTTCCCATCGCGGTTCAAAACCACAAATTAGAAGAAGTTATCGAAACCGTCGAGGAAGGAGAAATGCCCATGCCGTCGTATACCTATTTTGGCCTACATCCCAAGGCAAACTTAAGTCAAGCCGAAAAAGACGCCTTAATTTCCTGGGCAAAATCCCAAATGGATAATTTAAAAGCATCCTATCCAGCGGATAGCTTAAAATTAAAGCCCCGTAAAAAAGTATAAAAGGACAACCAAAGCCACGCCGGCCACCAACCAAATAATTCCGTTTAGCCGCTTTTTCTTGAGATAAAGCAATAAAATGATACCCGTCAAGGAAATCAAACTCATGAAAATGGCCGAGAAATCAATCACCCATTTCCATCCTTGACCCGTGTCACGTCCCTTGTGCAAATCATTGATCCAGGCCACGAAACCCAGAGATCTTTCCGTCAAATGAAAGGTCCCTTTTGTTCGATCAATGAATACATCTGCCGTGTAACCCGGACCTTGAAAAGATACCGATACCTCCGTTTCGTCGATTCGAAAATCATTCAACAAACCATTCACCCCATATTTCGCTCGAAATAACTCCACAATTTCCATCTTCTTCACGTGCGTGGTATCCGTTCCATTCACCCAGGTTGGATTCAGTTTGCCATCAACCTCTTCCAACGTTTCCTTTTCCGGAAACCAATCCAAGTGATTCAGTGTCAAACCCGTTACCGCGAAAAAAAGCACAATAACGAAACTAAACATCGACAAATAGATGTGTAACCACCGTGACCATTCCGCCAATTTCCGCTTCATCCTATTTCGTTTTATAAACTAAATTCGCTCCTGAAACCTCCTCGTTGCCCGACAAAGCCTGCGACTTTGCCTTGCCATCAAACTTCATCGTCTGCTTCATCAATTGATACGTTCCATGCTCACGCGCCGCCTCGATATAGACTGTATAATTCCCCAAAGCCACATATTCCCCTTGATCATTTTTGCCATCCCAAATCAAAGAATAATTCCCCGCTGAACGCGTCGCCGAGGCAATCGACATCAAATCAATCGGCACCTCACGCTGCGCATCCGAAAACGAACGCAAATCTGGTAGCCAACGAGGCTTACGATACCACAAGGCCAAACGACGAACCGGCTTGTGCTGCTCATCTTCAATCCAAACGGCAACATAAGGCCTACGAGCGCCTCCTCCCAAATCCGCTAATTCCACATTAATCAATAGTTCCTGCCCTGCCGTCCAAAGCTTATCCTTCACGTGAACCATCTCAATGGGAGAATCCAAGATAAGCGAACGACCAGACCAGTTGTCACTGACATGCGTTTCCCCTTCCATATCCACAATCAGATATTCCGCCTCCGAATATTTTGATGCCAAGGCTTTCGATTCTTCCAAAGTCAACACATTAAATGCCGTAGCCAAAGCACCCGCTGTCACCGCATCCGGGTGAATAACCGTCGAAGACATACTTCCAGACGCGATTTCACCCGTTCTTGGGTCAACGATATGTGCTCCCCGACGGGTATTTGCGCTCGTCGCGATGGCTTGATTTTCAATCGTAACCGCACTCAAGGAAAGTCCATTTTCAGCATCAGCTTGTGGGTCAGATACGCGCACGGCTTCGCGTAAATCGCCTTTGGCAAGCATATCACCTCCCACATTCAAAAGCACTCCCCTAACTCCTGGCTCCGCCATCACCGCCTCCGCAACCTTCTCCATCACAAATCCCTTGGTGAAAGT
>JBJTMZ010000191.1:0-15458 GCA_046073805.1 Aquirufa sp. | reverse complement strand
ATTGTGATGCACTAAGCTGCTTACGCTTAATTAACAATTCGATCTTTTCACTTAAGTTCATGATGTGCTTTTGTAAACAAATGGTATCACAAAAGTAAATCAAAAATTAACAAAAACAAATTCGCACTTGAATACAAATGTAATTTACAAAAGTGATATACAATCATTGTGCAAGGCAATAAGTTTACTTTTGTACAAAGCGCCCACCCCCTTTTTAAAGTCTTTTTTAGACATACCCATCTGTGCATAGATCTCTTCTGCAGGACTCTTGTCATGTAGATAAAGTACACCATTATTGTCTTTAATCGCCTGAAGTATACGTTCAGATTGGCTGTCAATTCGTACCATGCCCACTGGCTCCAAACGTAAATCTAATTTTCCGTCAGGACGGATGTTAGAAATGTAAACTTGAGTCGATTCGCCAAATGTTAAATTTGTAAACACTTGATTTTTGAATAGCATTCCAATTTTACAATTGTTTACTAGGCATTTGATACCAAGGTCGGTGTGTTCAAATGGGATTGCATCAACTTTGTCACCAATTGTAAATTCAGATCCGTCGGTCAATGGTAAGAATTTTTCGATTCGGGCGGATGCGACGATACGATCAGTTTGGCCATCTAGGTAAACATAGACTAAATAGGATCTGCCTACCGACATCTTTTGAAACTGTTGACTGAAAGGAACGAATAAGTCTTTGGCAAGCCCCCATTCCATAAATACACCCAGTGGTGTGACAGCTTTAACCTCTAGGTAGGCAAACTGATTGATGGTTGCTTTGGGTTTAAGCGTGGTTGCAATAATACGATCCTCTGAATCACGGTATATGAAAACATCAATAAATTGATCTATTTCATAGGTTTCTGGGACATATTGCAGGGGAAGTAAGATTTCATCTTCGTATCCATCGAGATATAATCCGAAGGGTACTTCCTTAATAATGCGTAGGTGATTGTATTCACCAATTTTTAATTCATTTTCCATAAAAAAACCCGGTTGTTAGAACCGGGTTGTAAAGGTAAGGATAGATTTTGGTTTAGACTACCACATTGTTTTCGCGCAAGGCTTGATTCAACGATGTTTTTAAGTCGGTACTCTCTTTACGTTTACCAATAATTAAGGCACATGGCACTCCATAAGTTCCTGCTGGGAAGTTCTTTTGGATGGATCCAGGAATTACTACCGAGTTTTCAGGAACATACCCAATATATTCTTTAGGTTCTGGACCTGATACATCAATGATTTTGGAACTGCCCGTAATCGTGACGCCAGCACCTAAAACGGCTTTCTTACCAATATGCGCTCCCTCAACGACAATACAACGTGAACCAATGAAGGCGCCATCTTCGATGATGACAGGGGCAGCTTGAGGGGGTTCTAAAACACCACCAATACCCACTCCACCGCTTAAGTGTACATGTTTACCGATTTGCGCACAGCTTCCAACCGTTGCCCAGGTATCGACCATGGTACCCTCGTCGACATAAGCACCGATGTTCACATAAGATGGCATTAAAATCGTTCCTTTCGCCAAGTATGCTCCATAGCGAGCCACCGCAGGAGGAACTACGCGTACGCCCAATTCTTTATAATTTGTCTTTAAACGCATTTTATCATGGTATTCGAAAATACCTACCTCGCTAACTTCCATTTGACGAATTGGGAAATACATGACGATCGCCTTTTTGACCCATTCGTTTACTTGCCAACTGCCATCTGCGAGCGGTTCGGCGGTACGCAACTCGCCTGCATCGACTTTCGCTACGACTTCTTCAATGGCCGCAATGACTTCTGGGGTATTTCGGGTTTCCGGTGCATCCCAAGCGGATAAAATAAGTTGTTCTACTGAATTCATATGTTAAGTATCCAAAATTTGAAGACGCAAATTACCACTTAATTGGTTTTAATCGAAACGCCAATTGAAAAATAAAATGGTTTAACTGGGCCTTAGACAAAGATTTAGCCCCCAAACAGCACCTTAATTTAACTTAAACTTTAAATACGTAAAATACTGATTATCAACTAGTTGATAATTGTATCAAAATAAAATATGGTGAATTTTGTTGCCTAAAATTAGCAAAAAGAACAAATGACATTCTGTCACTCCCCTGCCCCACTGGATCCGCTAGGCATTCGCTTAAACAAATATGCAAAAAATCGTTGAATAAAAAACGTATCCATCTGAATTTTTATTAAAATTCTATTAATTGTTCGAATAGCTAATTAATTTCGTATTATTTACAATTGTTTAATAGTGTGTTTTAAACGATTAAATCGAGGTTTTTTTATTGAATTCTTGGAATTGTTCAATGAAAATGCTATTTTTGATTTTTAATAAGGAAATCAAATTAATTCATTCAATGAAAAAAATTAAAGTTGCCATTAATGGTTTTGGTCGCATCGGTCGACTTACTTTCCGTCGTTTATTGGAAAAAGAAAATGTAGAAATCGTAGCTATTAACGATTTAACTGATAACGCTACTTTAGTACACTTATTAAAGTATGATTCAGTACATGGCCGTTTTAACGGAACTGTTACGTCGGATGCTGATAGCATTACTGTCAATGGACACGTGATTAAGGCTTTTGCTGAGCGTGATCCTAAGCAATTGCCTTGGGGTGCTTTAGGAATTGATGTTGTTTTGGAATCGACAGGTCGTTTTATCGATCAAGATGGTGCTGGCCAACACTTAACTGCTGGTGCTCGTAAAGTAATTATCTCTGCTCCTGCAAAAGGTGATATTCCTACGGTTGTATTGGGTGTTAATGATGATACATTAACGGATGATATGACAATTATCTCAAACGCTTCTTGTACAACAAACTGTTTAGCTCCAATGGCTAAGGTTTTAGATGACGCGTTTGGTATCGAAAAAGGATTCATGACAACTGTTCACGCTTATACAGCGGATCAGAATTTACAAGATGCGCCTCACTCCGACTTACGTCGTTCTCGTGCTGCTGCTTATTCAATCATCCCTACTTCTACGGGTGCTGCTAAAGCTGTTGGTTTAGTATTGCCACACTTGAAAGGTAAATTGGATGGTAATGCGATGCGTGTTCCTACTCCAGATGGTTCGGTAACTGACTTCACAGCTGTATTGAAGAAGGAAGCGACAGTAGCTGAAATCAACGCTGCGTTGAAAGCTGCTGCAGATGGCCCAATGAAAGGAATCTTAGAATTTACGACAGATGAAATCGTTTCGATTGACATCATTGGTAACCAACACTCATGTATCTTAGATTCTAAGTTGACTACGGCGATGGGTAACCTAGTGAAAGTAGTCGGTTGGTATGACAACGAATTTGGTTATTCTTCTCGTGCTGCGGATTTAATCGCGCGCGTAGGATAATTTCAATTGCATATTGATTTTCAAAAAAGAGGCCTAGGCCTCTTTTTTGTTTTGTACCCTTGCATAGTTTATCGAGTAACCTTTATCATACCAAATTTTCTCAAAACGCGTCTTGATCCCGTAATGGTCCTCATTCCATTCCGACTCATACAAATTCTTCGTCTCCGCCAATATCGGTAATCCGTAAGCTCGAAATTGTACCATCGAATAATCAAAGAAGGGTTCCGAATCGGTCTTTAAATGAATGATACCATTCGGCTTTAATAAATTCAGGTATTTCTCCAGAAAGAATGGGAATGTCAAACGCTTTTTCTCATCGCGGTCCTTCATCCGGGGATCCGGAAAAGTTATCCAAATCTCATCGATTTCGTTCGGGAGAAAAAAGTCCTCTATGAATTGAATCTGAATTCGTAAAAACGCAACATTGTTTAACTCCAACGAAATAGCCTCCCGACCGCCTGCTGCCAATCGATCACCTTTGACATCTACGCCTATAAAGTTCATGTCAGGGAATAGTCGACCGAGTCCATTGGTGTATTCTCCGCGTCCACAGCCTAATTCAACCACTAGTTTGTGGTCGTTCTTGAAATATTCGGTATTCCAGGCGCCTTTACAGGCCGACCAGAATTCTTTGGGTGATTGAATAACATTTTCTAATCGCTCAGCCCATTCGTACTTATATGTTTTTTGTCTACTCAAAACGAATCATCAATTTCTGCAACCAAATAGGTGCTTCCTGTTACTAAAATAAAATCGGAATCGGATTCCCGGGCTATTTTGATCGCCTCATTGACATCTCTACTCAAAACTCCAGGTAAACCATGCGTTTCTGCCAAGTTTTTCAATTCCTCTGCCTTCAAGGCTCTCGGATTATGCGCGGAGGTAAATATATAGTTGGCTTCCTGCGGAAATAAGGCCAATACACGATGCAGGTCTTTATCGGCAACCATCCCTAAAATGATGGTTAAATTCATTGGATTGAACTGGGCGACTTGTTCCAATACCATCCGAATTCCTGATTCATTATGTGCCGTATCTGCCACGATCCAAGGATTCTCTTGGTAGATCTCCCATCGACCGCGAAGGTTAGTGTTCGTCCGACAATCCTTTATCCCCCTTAAAATATTTTCAGAATCCAAGGGAATGATTTTTAAATCCACCAATTGTTCACACCAAGCAATAACGCCTACCAAATTACGGGCTTGATAAATCCCTCCGTAAGGACTCTGACATTCTAAAATACCCCATTTTTTCGTATTTAGGGATACATGCATTCCTCTTGGCACAGGTTTCTGACTAACAATCGACACTTCATCCGTTGCAAATCGAATGGGGGAATTCGTGGCTATTGATTTTGTTTCAAAAATAGCCGTTGTGTCAACTTGTTTTTCACTAATACAGATCGGAATAGTTGATTTTATAATTCCCGCTTTTTCGGCTGCAATCATTTCAAGGCTATCACCCAAAATATCTTGATGATCAAAACCGATGTTGGTAATTAAACATCCAATGGGATCGATAATATTTGTCGAATCTAGGCGCCCCCCTAAACCCTTTTCAATAATCGCATAATCAACCCCCTGTTCTTTAAAGTATTGAAAAGCCATGATAACGGTCCATTCAAAAAAACTGGGTCTGATTTCGGCCAATAAGGGCTGGTAAGTCATAAAAAAATCAACTATCCAAGATTTGGAAACCTCTTGTCCATTGACTTTTATTCGTTCTGTGAATGACTTTAAATGTGGTGAGGTATATAAGCCAACCTTATATCCATGTGCATGCAAAATGGAAGCCATAAAATGCGAGCTACTCCCTTTGCCATTTGTCCCAGCAATATGTAAGGATTTGAATGATTGGTGTGGATTGTCTAATCGACTGGCCAACTGTTCAATATTCCCTAATCCGGGTTTATAGGCTTTTTTTCCTTCACGATGAAAGACCGGCAACTGCGCATACAAGAAGCTGATGACTTCTTCGTAACTCATCATACTTAATTGGTAGCCTTGATTCGGATGGTTTTCATACCGCTAGCACCACGTCTAATTCCATCACTTTTGGGCGTAAAACGTGCGTTTTTAATCAATTTTTTATATTTCTCAGCTAACGATAATTTCACATTGGTTCGATCAATTCGAATTTCTGTTACATTTCCTTTTTCATTGATACGGATAAAGAAGGTAATTTCTCCTGTCTCTGAGCCATTATCAATTCCTTTCAAGGAGTTTGCATCGAATGTCCATTCATCGGCTATTTTGCCCTCTCCATTTTCAGAGCCGGAGCCCTTTCCTGTTCCTCCGTTACCGCTTCCAGAGCCTGTTCCGTTACCCGAGCCTGTTCCTGTGCCTGTTCCCGAGCCTGAACCTGAAGAACCGCTTTTTGTTGTTCGTTTTCCCATCGTCAAACTTTGATCAATAACCGGCTCAGCTTCTTTTTCTACGGTAGGAATTACTTCCGGATTTTTTTTCACCGTAACCGTACTCGGTGCATTACTTGTAATGGGAGGAACTACATTCGTTTCCTCTTGCTTTGTTGTTTGGGTAATTTCCTCTTGCGCTTTAGGTTCCGGAGCGGGAGCCGGCGGTTCTTGCTCAAAGGTAATTTCACCCGCTTGGGCTTCCTCCATAGTGGGGATTATTGGAGTCGGTGATTCATTCCAAATTTTAACTTGCCAAATCAATAGAAACAAGATCGTATTGATTAGAATCGTAATAATCAAAGCCTTGATTTGATTCTTTTTTTCAAAATCTCTCTGTGAATAGCTAACGCTCATAATGCTTATCTTTTGTAAACCCAAATGTCTAATTTCTTCTCTGACTTTAACCGTGCCGCTGCAGCATAGCCTTCATTGAAATCGGCTACTTCACCCACACTCACTCGGAAATGCTCCTCTCCTGCTCCCTTTTCAAGGATTTTCACGTCCTCGAATCCTTGAGCCACTAATTCTGCTTGACAGATGGTAGCTTTCGCTTCCGTTTTAAAACTGCCTACAACCAAATAAATTCCTGATGAAACAGGTGCTGTAACCTGCTCCTTTTCTTCGACCGTTTTTATTTCCTTTGGGCTTACCTCCACCGGCTTCGTTAATTTATGTTCGTTGGCTTTTTCCTTTTTAATACGGATGGTCAAAGGACTAAATGAACTATTGACAAAACGAGAATTGGGTTCTGTCAAATAAAATGCAGCAATTCCACCAATAATAAACGCCAAAAGTACATAGCCATAAAACTGCCCCTGATTAACTCTGTTGATGGGTTCTGGTTCTGCCAAGGGTAAATCTTCACGCGATTTCTCAACAGGATTCGGAATTAAAACGGGTTTAGTTTTCTTTTGAACGATACGTACCGGCATCAAACCGTATTGATTCAAGTCAAAATTAATTCCTTGAGTAGGCTCAAATTGCAATTGGCCAGAAGGACTTAAACTAAAAACCCCAATTTTGCCAAATTGAAATGTTTTTTCAGCTTTAATCGTCGTAGCTAATTCCTCCGAAAATTGACGAACCTCCGAAAATGCCTGCTTTTGACTAATACCCCTAGACATAGACCATTGCGTAGCTAATAATCCATCTTCAGATTGTAATCGCTCATTAAAGGCCACCCATTTTGATTTTGGAACAATTTGCTGGTCGTTATCGGTTAAATGGAAATCCCGATTGTTCAAAACAAATCCACCAAAATGTGGAATAATCACACAATCATGTGAATACAGTAAGTTCTCAATAAATTCGATCATTGGATTTGTCATCGTCCTTATTAAAATGAATAGGCCACCCCAACAGTGTAGTTAAGCCCTTGATTTTTGTATTTAAAGTAGCGCTCGTAATTCTTACCTAATAAGTTATTGGCACTTACTGAAATGTTAAACTTCTTAGTAATCAGGTAGTTTACTTTCAAATTCAAATCGATAATATCCGGTAACTGATCCACCTGCTCTCCTAAAGACTTCTCAAAACGATAGAGTCCTGAGATATAAAAGACATCGGGAGATACAATGATTTTATCCTTGAAGGTAATCGAATTGGTGAATGATAAGTTCATCATCGGACGATGAATTGGCTTATCAATCCCAGCTAATTCTCCCTCATATACAATGTCTTGGTAAGTATTGAAGTCGTATTTTAAAATCGAAAGCACTTTATCAAATGTTTGATAGTTTACCTGCCCCGACATGTTAAATACCTTCGCAGTCTTCTCTGGTTTCGTATTTGAGTACACAATTCCGAAATTCGAAGGATCTGCTGTATTATTGACAAACATAGCTAGGTTGTTGTATTCTGAATAGCCGAATTTCAATTCAAAATCTAAATTACGCTCATTCGATCCCTTTAGACCTCCGTAGATATTCGAGCTTTGCGTCGTGTTTTGCAAATTCGGTGCGGTACGCGGCGCTAACCAAGTGTTCTCATTCGTGAATTGGTTATAGCTGTTGAAATATGTCTCTCCGCCCAATCCTACAAACACATGAAGGAAGTCGGTGGGTTTAAAATCCACCTTCAACAAGGGAAATAGTCGAGTCTTGTTTAGACCAAGGGATTGGTCTTTTTCATTCACAATGTTTAGCCCTCCCGTGACAGTTAATCGATTATTCTTGTATAGGAATGTAGGCTTCACGCGGTATAATTCCCGACGGTTATTGTCTTTCACTAACTCAAAAGTGTTTTCAGACAAATTCATCTCCCCCGTTAAATACGCTGAGAAATTATCCGTTACATGTAGGATCCCATGCAATTTACTATCCCAAATCCATTCCCGACTTGTGTAATTATTCGTCAAATAGTTTAAACCCGATGTGGCGATGTAATCGAACTTAGCGTCTTTCTTAGCATTCGAAATACTGCCTGAATAGTTAAATCGATTGTAAGCGATTTCTAAATCTTTAATCGCTGGGATGCTTGTAAACGCTTCTTCCGGACGTCCGTAATAATTATTCTCTGTTCGCTTGAAGCTGATCTGACCATCTAAAAAATAGTTGCCTGTGAAGGTTTTGCTATAGACTTTTGCCTCGTTCTCGTTCCGACTCGAATTACCCAAGCTAACAGGTCCCCGGCGATTTGCATCATGGTTGATGTATACCCCTTGAAACTGATTCTCTTTGGGACTAAATCCAAAATGTCCATTCAGTAAGGTATGACCATAATTACCTGCACCAATTTTTATCAAGTTCTTGAATTTGGGACCAAAAGAGGAAACCAATTCATCCCCTTCTCGTGGATTAATGATGGAAGTGGTCAATAAGGTATTACTAATCGCGTCCCATTTCCGATCAACAAATTCATATTTCATGCTCCGCCCTTTTTTCGAATTCTCAATTTCATTGAGTGGTTCAAAATTGCGTGAAATCTGTGGTTGCAAGACAATCTTTCTTTCCTTCTCCAAAATGATATCATCATTCTGGATATTTCCTTCCTTCTTATCTTGAGCAAATAAAGACGCTGATACCCCTAGCATGAGTACACCACAAATGATTATTGGATTTTTTTTCATTTGAAATTTCATATTCGATTATTTAAGGGGTAAGCTTTTTAACGTTGTTTTGGCTATTTCAATGACCTCATTGTCGGTCGAGTTATCAATGACTGATTTTAAAATCGCTTTTGCTTGAGGAAGATTTTTCAATGTGACAAAGTTAGTCGCTAATAAAATATACGCACGACCCATGACAGCATCCGATGCCTCGGCAAATTCGTTTTTAAACTTCGAGGAGATCATATCATTCGATTCTTTGACCTTACCTTCCTTCGACAACTGAACAGCTAATTGGTATTGTGCCTCTGCGCCAATATCTCCTTTGGGATCTAATTCAATCGTTTTATTCAACCATTCTGTTCGTAATCCTAAGCTTGTGCTATCAGAATAGGCTTCTGCGAGTCCTCGGCTCATTTTTGCCTGTTCTTCTTTCGAATAAAGATTTAAGGATTGAATTTCTGTGATGACCTTCCCTACTGAATCCAATAGTTTTCCAGCATAATAAGCCTTGAATATGTTATTGTAGGCATTTAATTGGTCTTCTACTTCGGTATTTTTGCTTGCATGTAAGCGGTAATAGCCAACCGATTCGACATAATTACCCATTTTGCTCTCCAATTCAGCAGCCCGTAAAATGGCCTTATTTAGTTGGGGATGGGCATTTTGCTCGATCACTTTTTTGTAAGCGACTAATGCCTCTGTGGAATCATTGATTTGATCTGCCGCATCAGCAATTAAGAAATAGGCCTCTACCACATTCTCATCATTCGGATATTTACTCACAAACTCTTTTAAAGCTGGAATCGCTTTATCGAACTTTTTACCATCGTATATACCTTTCGCTGCGCTGTATTTCAAATCCATCGCATCTGCATCTTCAACGGCATTCGTCGAACTCTGGTAATTCTCAAGTACCTGACTGAATTCTTCGGGACGACCGACTTTAATTAGGTTTTCTTGTAATCCAATCAGGGCATCTTTCGCAATCTTATCGCCGGAGAATTCATTGATGATGCGTTTGTAATCTGCCAAAGCAAGCTCAAATTGCTCCATATTCGTGTAAGATTGAGCACGTTTTAAAATGGCAGACGCTAAAAATTCACTTTTGGTTTTTGCCTCGATAATTTCCGTAAATCCAACGATAGCCTCTTTGTAATTATTCGCATTGAACAAAAGCAAATTCTCTTGATACAAGGCATCTTCCGCATATTTTGAATCTGGGAAACCAATCCGAACCTGTTTGAAAGCCTGACGCGCTTCAGCATCTCGATTCAAATAACTTAAAGTCATACCCTTTTGATACAAAGCATAATCTTTTTCCGTTTTCGCGACCTCAGCTGCTTGGCTGTAATAGGTTAAGGCATCCTGGTATTTGCGCGAAATCAAATAAGTATCCGCCAAACGAATTAAGATGGTTGGATTATTTTTGGCATTCGGAGTCGCCTTTAAGCGATCCACGTAGGCCTTAAACAAGTTGTTAGCCTTCGTGAACTCCTTTGTGTTGAAGTAGGCAAACGCCAAACCAATACGCACCTGTTGGATGAAATCTTCTGTTTGTCCTTTTCCACTCAATAAGGGATTATACAAATCAATCGCCTCTTCGAACTTCTTTAACTGGCTCAAAGCTTCCGCCTTTCCCAAGGATGCTAAAGCCGTATAACGATCATTTTGGGCTGTTTCAATCGATTTATTGAATAATTCAATCGCTGTATCAAAACGTTCATCGTTGTATGCACGAACCCCTAAATTGTAACTTAAGGTTTGATAGGCTTCATTTAAACGCGCAGAACGTTTCGTTATCCCCTTTAAATAATTTAAAGCAATCTCAAGATTATTTGAATTAATAAAGGCGTCAGCCACTAATTCAGTCGCTTCATCCGCAAACTTACTTTTAGGATATTGTGCATTAAATGCTTGAATCTCTTGAATGGTTTCCGAAGCATGCCCTAAATCTAAATGTACTTTCGCGTGATTAAAAGCAGATTCTTCCTGAATAGCCGCATTAAACGGCATTTTTCGAGCTATATCAAAGGCATCCAATGTCGCCTGTAAATTGCCTGCATTTAATTGAGATAATGCTAAGGTATAGGCTGCATACTGACTTAATGAGTCCTTCGCTGCCAATAAGCCTTTTAATTGCGTTGCTGCCTCATTGTATTTTTTAGTCTTGTACAAGGAATATCCCAAACGATATTGCGAAAGAGGCACTATTTTTCCGCTACTCGCTTTGATCAATACCTCATAACTTTTCGCAGCTTTATCGAATTTTTCCAATTTAAACTGCACATCTGCCACTAATTGGGATAATTCATCCACGCGATAACCTGAATTCTTCTTCGCCAAAATAGGCTCCGCAAAATTTAATAACTCGGTAAATTTTGACTGGTTATTGTAACACAAAGCGACCCAATTGGCTATTTCCCGACGGTATTTGCTACTTCCCTCCGCCTTCATGAAATCCGGTACCGCATCCGCATAACGCTTATCATTAAATTGAATGATCGCCGCATAATAGGCTGCTGAGAATGAATATTCCTCATCCTGTTCCGTCTTGATGTCATTAAATACACTTAATGCTTCTGGGAAGTTTTTCAATTCATAGTAAGCAACTCCCAAGCGGTATTTTGCCTCTAAATTCGTGTCAGATGATCGCGAAAGGTATTTTATCGCCTTCGCATAATCCCCATTCTCATAGAAAAAGGTACCAATTCCACGTAATAACTTGACCGCTTGTGGGTGCTCCGGGTTATTCGCGACGAAACGCTCCGCAAGTATTTCCGCTTCAGGCTGACTCATGTACAACGCGCACATCGTCATGTAATACTCCGCTAATACCTTTTGTCCCGATTGCTCATTGCTCATCGGTTCAATACTCCCTAGGTAAGCATTAAACTCCTCGCGTGCTGCGACATAGTTTTTAGCATCAAAATATTCTTTCGCTTGACGAAAGTGCAATGTTTGGTCTTTGTAGATGAAGGTTTGCTGTGCGTTAGCACTTAAGGAAAGGCCCGAAATGAATAAGGCCAAAATCCAGCTTGTTGATTTTTTTGTAAGTCGCATTATTATTTGGTTACAGCATGCACATTTAATCAAAAATACGATTTTTCTTTTAAAATATTGTCGGCCAATCTGAAAATATTTTCGACTATTTCCATGAATAAATCAGCAATTCATAAAAGATATGGCGTATTTTTTTAATTTTATTCTTTCTATTTCATCTCACTAAAACGTAAACCTATGAATTTGAAGAAATTAGGTCTTCTAGGCCTTTTGTTCCTCGGTTTTAATCTGACAGCGGCACCGATTAAACACCTGATCCAAATGCCGAATCCCCAGTCTCATTATTTTGATGTGACGACAACCTTGGACGTTTCCAAAGAAAAGTCACCCTACATCGAATTGAAAATGGCCGCTTGGACGCCTGGCTCCTACTTGATTCGCGAATTTGCCAAGAATGTTGAGCAAGTTTCTGCAAAATCAGGTAGTCAATCCCTTCCTATCTCGAAAACTTCGAAAAATACTTGGCGAATTAACTTGCCTCCTGGACTTAAGTCGGTCGAGGTACATTATCAAGTCTATGCCTATGAATTATCTGTTCGTACCTCATTTCTCGATGATGCGCATGGATATATTAATCCTGCTAGTGTTTTGTTGTATGTCAACAAATTCGCTAAAATGCCCCAGGAACTTAGTATCGTTCCGCACAAAGACTTCAAAAAGGTTTCAACCGCACTGAAGAATGTGGGTGGATTTAATTACATCGCCAAAGATCTTGATGAGTTGATCGATTCTCCCATTGAAATCGGAAATCACCAAGTATGGAGTTTCAAAGTCAATAACATTCCCCATCAAATCGCCTTTTTCGGACAAACGAAAGTTGATTCTCTGAAATTCATTGCCGATGTGACAAAGATGGCCCAAACGGCGCAAAACGTAGTTGGCCAACACCCTTGCGATCATTACCTATTTATCATTCACAACATTCAACGGGGAACTGGCGGTTTGGAGCACCTTTATTCTACCACGTGTTCGGTTTCTCGGTCTTCCTATGAAACAGTGAGTGGATACCAAGGCGTTTTAAATTTATTGGCGCATGAATATTTCCACCTCTGGAATGTGAAGCGTATTCGTCCAATGGCTTTGGGACCTTTCGATTACGAGAATGAAAATTATACGCACAACCTTTGGTTTTCAGAGGGAATTACCTCCTACTATGCCGATTTAATTAATCTTCGCACAGGAATGGTTCCTGCTGATGTTTATGTGAGCGAATTGGGTAAAGAAATTTCTGCCGTGGAAAATACACCTGGTAATCAAATTGAATCAGCCGCTTCAGCGAGTTGGGACGCTTGGATTAAATACTATCGCCCGAATGAAAATTCACGGAATTCGACCGTTTCCTATTATGACAAGGGTTCACTTTTAGGAGGAGTTTTAAATATGTGGATCATCGAAAAAACGAATGGGGCCAAATGCCTGGATGATGTTTTCCAATTATTGTACCAAAACTATTACCTGAAACAAGGCCGAGGCTTTACCGATGCGGAACTTGAAAATGCATTTACAAGCGTGGCAGGTACTTCGGCTGCTGGGTTCTTTAAAGATCACATTTATGGCGTGAAGACACCCGATTATGCGGGTTTATTTAGCAAATTTGGGTACACTTGGACAGATGCGAACCAAGGAAAATCAATTCCTTTTGCTGGTTTTTCAGCTGCCTCAAACCGCGTTACATCGATATATAAAAACGGACCTGCCTTCATCGCCGGATTGAATGTGGGGGATGAAATCGTTTCGGTTAATCAAGCGAATTTTGCGGGGTTGGATAAGATGATGGCCGACAAAAAAGTAGGCGATCAATTACAAATCCTAGTAAAACGTGATGGATTGGAGCGAAGCTTTGAATTAAAGCTGGAGCAAACGCCTTTGAAGGCTTTTGAGATTCAATCGGTTGCGAGTCCTACGGAGGCGCAGATGAAACTACGTAAAAAGTGGTTGGCGCTTAATTAAGCTGCTTTCCCATCTCAGCATACATTTGCTGAAAGGTTGAAATAACGAATGTTTGAAAGGAGGAGCTGGTTGCCAGCTCCTCTATTTCTTTTTGGCCCGAAAAGTCCAACACAGAAAACTTATAACTCTGCTCTAATTGTGGCGTCTCGAATTTGAGAATGTATTTGGAATTCCATTCAAATAATGAGATGCGCATCTTTTCGTGCGGTATTTCTTTGATAAAATGCATTAGTCGTGGATGATTTTCACGCTTTGAATCACATCACCTTCACGAACTTGATCGATAACATCAATTCCTTCGATTACTTTACCGAAGCAAGTATGTTTACGGTCTAAGTGAGCCGTGTTATTGCGCGAGTGACAGATGAAGAATTGTGATCCACCTGTATTCGGTCCACGGTGTGCCATGGATAATACGCCACGATCATGAAACTGATTATTTCCCGTTAATTCGCATGGAATGGTGTATCCTGGACCTCCTGCCCCTGTACCATCTGGGCAACCTCCTTGAATCACGAAATCAGGAATCACACGGTGGAAAGTTAGTCCATCGTAAAAGCCCTTCTCCGCTAAATCAATAAAGTTTTTCACGTGAATCGGTGCGTCCTCTGTATAAAATTCGATTTTCATTAACCCTTTGTCGGTCAACATTTCTGCGTATGCCATCTTTTTTTAATTAAATTTGAGCCACAAAGATAAATATTAAAATGAAATTGAGGTACCTCGTGCTCTTATTGTCTGTTCTTTTTGTTGCCTGTAACTCGGACGGGGATAAACAGGAGGCGACTAATTTTTTCTTGCGTGGAAATGCCAAATACAAGGAAAAAGAATATCATGAGAGCATCAAATGGTATACGGAAGCTGTTCAAAAGCAGGAACAATTCCCTGACGCCTATTATAATCGTGGTTTAGTGTATCAAGTACTTGAAAAAAATGATGAGGCGCTGGCCGATTTCAATAAAGCCATTGACCAAGACCCCGCCTTTGCACCTGCACTTTATAAAAAGGCGGAGATGCTTCAGACGATGGAGCGCGTTGATGAGGCATTAACTTCCGCCCAACTCTTAGTAAAGAATTTCCCGGATTCCGCTGCGAATTGGTCACTGCAAGGTAACATTCAGATGCAAAAGAGCTTGTGGAATGAATCCTTGGCATCCTATGATCGCGCATTAGCTTTGGATAAGAATGCCGTGGAGACAATGATTAATCAGGGTGTCGTTTACCAAGAATTAGATCAATTGGATTTAGCAGAAAAGATGTTCCGAAAAGCCTTGGCAACGGGTAAATTTAAGGATTTGGTTTACAACAACTTAGGTTATTTGGAGATCCGACGAATGCATTGGGATCTAGCCAAAAAATACATTCAAGAGGCCTTGGCGATTGATCCGAAAAACCCTTTGTACGTGAAGAACTGGGAACGTGTTCAGAAAAAATCAATGCTTGAATAAAGTCATGTAGTTTTGGAGGGCTGTTGTATTCTCAGTTGAATCAGTCATAATCTCTAAAATAATCCCTTTGGAACTCGTGCCAAAAAATTGAGCTAAGCAAGATTCCAACTCTTTCCAGTTGGTCGCCTTCAAATAGCTTAATCCGGCGTCATTTGCCGTATTTTCCGCCGTAAACGGCTGCT
>JBJTMZ010000190.1:0-3906 GCA_046073805.1 Aquirufa sp. | reverse complement strand
TTTCGCTCAAAGACTTGTTGGGCCATTCCATTCTCATAGCAGGTCGAACTAACGCATTGAAATGCCAGCGGATTTTCGAGTTCCCCAAATAATCTGACACCAACCCCCAGTAAAACAGGAATGGTTGTAATAGTCATGGATGAAACTTTATCTGCCTGCAAAAAAGATTGAATAACCTGCCCGCCATCGAGGTATAAATGGGTATATCCTTTGGCTTTGATTTGTTCCTCGACTTCGTACAGATTTCCTTGAACGAGAAAAGCCTGATCGGCTAATGCGGCAGGAATTTCTTGGAGTGTTTGGCTCCACACAAAAACGGGTTTGGTGTAGGGCCAGGCAACCCCAAATCCAAGAACGGTTTCAAAGCTTTTTCGCCCCATCAAGAGAGCGTCTACGCGATCCATGAAGGCATAATACCCCATATCCGAATTGCCGGGCATGGGATAGGTATCCAGAAAATGTACCGCCCCTTGGGCGTCTGCGATATAGCCATCGAGACTGGTGGCGATGAATACGTGGTGGTTGCTCATAATGGTTTTTGTGTAGATAAAGTAAGGTATTTCAGCCGACTTTCCCTTATATTTAAGCGTGAAAAAATTCATTTTTTGTTCCCTTTTTCTGCTAGTTCTTTCATCAACGTATGCCCAAAATCTTGGTAGAGGCATTAATCTAGGCAATATGTTTGAAGCCCCATCTGAGGCCGCTTGGGGGAATCCATTTCAAGAAGAATATATAACCCAAATTGCGGGATTAGGCTTCCAGCACATTCGAGTTCCTATACGTTGGGACGTCCCTGAAAGGGCACAATTAACCCCACCTTATACGCTTAATCCGGTTTTTTTAGCACGAATTAAATCTGTGGTCGACCTTGCCATTCGCAATAATTTATATGTCATTATCAACATGCATCATCACGAGGATTTATTCACAAATCCTGCAGATAAAAAGCCTCGTTTTTTAAGCCAATGGCAACAAATTGCCAGCTATTTTAAAGGCTATGATGATCGTTTACTTTTTGAGGTATTGAATGAACCGCATGGGAATTTAACTCCGACCTTGTGGAACGAGTTTTTCCCACAAGCGTTGGCAGAAATTCGAAAAACAAATCCTACGCGAAAAGTACTGTTGGGTACGGCTTCGTACGGCGGAACGGGCGGCGTTCGTGACCTAAATCCACCCGCAGATCCGAATCTCATCTTGAGTGTGCACTATTACAATCCCTTTAATTTTACCCATCAAGGGGCCGATTGGGCGGGCAATAAGGACAAATACATTGGGACAAAATGGGAAGATCTTTCCTGGGAACGTAAGCAAATTATGGATGATTTCGCATTTGCCATCCAGTGGGCCAAAGATAAGAAAATGCCACTCCATGTAGGGGAATTTGGCTCCTACGAACTTGCCGATATGGACAGTCGGGCCCGGTGGACCAATTTCATCGCGCGTTGGCTAGAAACCCAGGGAGCTAGTTGGGCCTACTGGGAATATTCGGCCGGTTTTGGCATCTACAATCCTCAATCAAAAACCTTTAAAGCGCCATTAGTCGATGCCCTCCTCAAGACGCCTTTATCTAGCCCTAAGGTTCTCCCCACCAAAAATCTGTATGCCTTAAACGGTCAATCGGGTTGGTCCTTAAATCTGAATTCAGGGGCCAATGCGGTTTTATCATCCTCCGTTTCCGGCCTTCAAGTAGCAATGACGAATGTTACGGGTACCAATTGGCACATACAATTAAATCGGGGAGGGTTTCCACTATCCTATAAGCGGCGTTATGTTGTCACTATTAAGGCCTTGTCGGACAAGACACTTCCGATAACGGCATACGTGGGCCGATCCTCCAGCCCTTATTCTGCTTACAGTTCGTACAATGAATTAATTCTGGAGGCACAGGAAAATGAATTCACCTTTGTCTTTACGATGAATGAGCCCTTTGATTCAAATGCGCGTTTGGTTTTTGACATGGGAAGCAAAGTAGGCAACGTGCAAATCAATAGCATCCGCGTCGATGAGGTAATCGAAGAAGTACCCTTAGGAACGCAAGAACAGATGTACAAGTCACGCGTTTACCCGAATCCTTTCAATCAATTGATACACATCGAAAGTGCCGGAAATCAAATCGCTCGTTTGATGGATTTGCAAGGTCGGATACACCAATCGATTCTTTTTCAGGATAAGGTTTCATTGGAAACAAATACATTAATTCCGGGAACCTATTTACTTCAAATCAGCTCTCCGCTGAATGGTGATTCGGAAACGCACTTGCTTCAAAAAGCGCAATAGTCCTCTGATTTCTAGGAAGTTTAGGATTTTTTTAGCTTACTTTATAAACCTATTTAAACTTTGATGAAACAATTACAATCCCTAGACTACCTCGTCTTTTTCCTGTATTTCATATCCGTGACTGGCTATGGCTATTGGGTTTATCAGAAGAAAAAGAAAGCCGAAATCTCTACCAAAGACTTTTTCCTCGCCGAGGGTTCTTTGACCTGGTGGGCCATCGGAGCGTCGCTTTTAGCATCCAATATTTCTGCCGAACACTTTATAGGGATGTCGGGCTCCGGCTTTGCCATAGGTTTAGCCATCTCGTCCTATGAATGGATGTCGGCCGCCGCACTTGTCATCGTCGCCGTATTTTTCATTCCCATCTTTTTGAAGAACAAGATTTATACGATGCCGCAGTTTTTGTCGCAGCGCTACAACAATACCGTCGCGACGATCATGGCCGTTTTTTGGTTATTGCTCTATGTCTTTGTGAACCTAACTTCGATCTTGTATTTGGGGGCATTGGCAATTGAAAGCATTACGAATATTCCGTTCCTTTATGCGATGATCGGCTTGGCGCTCTTTGCCATTTTCATCACCTTGGGAGGCATGAAGGTGATTGGTTACACCGATTTTATTCAGGTGATTGTCCTGATTTTTGGGGGCTTGGTGGTAACCTATTTGGCCTTGGACATGGTGTCGGATCGCTTCAACAGCGGAGGCGTTTTTGGGGGCTTGTTGGAGTTAAGGTCGCAGGCCGACGACCATTTTCACATGATCTTTTCGGAAGGCGATAAATATTACGATGCCTTACCGGGTTTCGCGATTCTGTTTGGCGGGATGTGGATCAACAACTTGAATTATTGGGGTTGTAATCAATACATCGTGCAGCGGACCTTGGGGGCGGATTTGCCAACGGCCCGTTCGGGTATTTTGTTTGCCGCATTTTTGAAATTATTGATGCCTTTGATTTGTGTGATTCCAGGCATTGCCATGTATGTATTATATCAAAACGGAGCCTTCCAAAACGAGATGACCTTGGCGGGTGTGATCAAGCCCGACCATTCGTATCCCACGCTCATGAACCTACTTCCGGCGGGTTTGAAGGGACTTTCCTTTGCGGCGTTGACTGCGGCCATCGTGGCGTCATTGGCTGGGAAAAGCAATAGTATTTCGACGATTTTCAGCTTGGACATTTACAAAAAATCCCTGAATCCGAATGCCTCGGAGGCACAAACCGTGTGGGTTGGGCGCATTGCCATTTGGGTGTCCTTTGCTATTGCGCTGTTGATTGCTCCCCGATTACGCCAGTTGGAGCAAGCCTATCAGTTCATCCAAGAATATTCTAATTACCTCACCCCGGGCGCATTCGCCTTGTTCTCGCTCGGGCTTTTTTGGAAACGCACCACCTCGACCGCAGCGATTGTCGCGGCCGTGGCGTCGATTCCCTTGGTCGTGTTATTTAAAAATCTGCACAACTTTATTGGCGGTAACCCAATACCCTTCTTGAACGTGACGACTTGGGTGTATGTGATTTTGGTGCTTTTGATGGTTTTGATTTCGTTGGCCGATAAAACGAGCGTGGATAATCCGAAGGGATTGGAGGTGGAGCGGGCCGACTTCAAAGTAAGCAGCCAGTTTGCC
>JBJTMZ010000189.1:0-4144 GCA_046073805.1 Aquirufa sp. | reverse complement strand
GAAGACAAGGTACTCGGGAGAGCCATAGCGAATTGCCACAAACAATTACCCGCGCGCTTTACGAAGCATGTAAGCACTGTAGAGGAAATATGTGCGGTATACGAGGAATTTCTCCGTAAGAGACCCTTCCTAAAAGTCATCATTAGTGTCTCACCGGTTCGGCATACACGGGATGGAATGCCCGAAAATTCGGTTTCGAAGGCCATTTTGCGATTAGCAGCGGATCATTTGGCCCAAAAATTTCCGGAACAGGTCAGCTATTTCCCGGCCTATGAAATCATGATGGATGAATTACGGGATTACCGCTTTTATCAGGCGGATTTAATTCACCCGACCGACCAAGCCGTGAATTACATTTACGAGCGATTTAAAATCACGCATTTCGATGATTCCATGTTGGAAATCGCCAAAAGATGGCAGGAAATCCACAACACCCTACTGCACCGTCCGCATCCCTTGCAAAACGCGCAGCATGTGGAAGTGCTAAGGCGCTTGCGAAAAGAAGTGGAGAAGGATCAATCGGGGATTGATTCGAGCAAATTATTGGCAAAAATAGACCAACAAATTTTGGCCTTATCTTAATACAAAGCCCTATATTTGAAGTTTGAAAGGCAAGAACGCATTATGGGAGAATTAAGTGTAACAAAAGAAATCATATTAGGTGCGTTAAGCACGGTACAAGAGCCCGACTTGAAAAAGGATTTGGTGACCTTGGGTATGATTAAGGATATCGAATTGGGCGTAGGGGAAGTTCGCTTCACCGTGGTGTTAACGACACCGGCCTGCCCATTGAAGGAGAAAATCAGACAAGATTGCGTGGATGCCATTCAGAAATTGGTGCATCCGGATCTAAAGGTAGTCATCAACATGACCGCCGAGGTTACCACTTTACAACAACAGGATCCCTTGATTCCGGGTGTGAAAAACGTGATCGCGGTGGCATCTGGCAAGGGTGGCGTAGGAAAATCGACCGTAACGGCGAACTTGGCGATGGCCTTGAAGAAGGCAGGTGCCAAAGTAGGTATTTTGGATGCGGATATTTCCGGTCCATCGATACCGGTGATGTTTGGGGCGGAGGACATGCAGCCTTTGGTGCAAGAGGTAAACGGCAAGAATCGCATCCAACCGATCAATCAATACGGCATTAAATTAATCTCGATGGGCTTTTTAGCTCCGACGGAAAGTCCAGTGCCTTGGCGCGGACCGATGATGACGCAGGCTTTACGTCAGTTTTTTGGAGATACCAACTGGGATGAATTGGATTATCTATTAATCGATTTACCTCCGGGAACCTCGGATATTCACTTGACTTTGGTGCAATTAATTAAATTGACCGGCGCGGTGATTGTCACAACTCCTCAAAAAGTAGCCTTATTCGATGCGACCAAAGGCTTGCAGTTCTTTAAGCAAAATGGAATCAATGTCCCTATTTTGGGATTGGTTGAAAATATGGCTTACTTCACACCGGCTGAATTGCCTGACAACAAATACTATTTGTTTGGCAAAGACGGCGGAAAGGAATTAGCAACAAAATACAATGTACCTTTCTTGGGCGAAGTACCTTTGGTACAAGGCATTCGGGAAGCGGGCGATGCAGGGAAACCGATCGCGGCGGAAGAAGGCCCAACTTCGGAGGCATTTGGACAAATAGCGGCGAATTTGGCGCAACAAATCGCGATCAATAACGCAAAATAAGCACATGGAAAATCACCCACTCTATTCAAAAATCCAAACAGCCCTAGATGGGATTAGACCCTATTTGGCGGCTGATGGAGGCAATGTGGAAATCGTCGAAATTACAACGGACAATATTTTAAAATTAGCTTTGGTGGGTAATTGCCAATCTTGCAACATGTCGGCCATGACCTTCCGGGCCGGCGTGGAAGAAGCGATTCGTCGCGATGTACCCGAAATCAAGGCCGTAGAAGAAATCAAAATAGGATGATGCGTATAGGAATATTTTTTGGTGGACAGGCGCGCGAGCGTGAGATCAGTTTTGCCGGTGGGAAAACCGCGATGGCACACATCAACAAAGCCCTATTCACACCCGTACCGATATTTGTCGATGGACTCGGAAATTTCATCCTCATCAAGGAGGAATTAATTTACCAAGAATCCATTCGTAACTTTTTTCCACCCCTTTCCTACCAACGGGCTCCTTTCTCGGTTTACACGGAATCCTTGACGGACATCAACGATTACTCGGCCATGTTGGCGGAAATCGGGACCGTCCTAAGTCCAGCCGATTTCGCGAAACACATCGATTTCGCGTTTATTGCGATGCATGGACCCGGCGCAGAGGATGGTAGCATTCAAGGATTGTTGGAGTGGTTTAATATTCCCTATTCGGGTCCGAGTGTATTAGGCTCGTCGATCGGAATCGACAAGGTGAAGCAGAATGATTGGTTGGCCAAAAGCGTCGGCCTCGATAAAAAATATTTCGTGTTGCAGCGTGCCGACTACGAAGCTTATGGTCGGGAGACCTTATTCGAGCAAGTCAAAAAGGCCATTGGAATTCCATTTGTCGCCAAGGCACCGCATCAAGGATCGTCGATAGGTTTAGCATTTGTGAAGGAGGATTCCTTGGAGGTCTTTGACCAGGCGATTAAAAAATGTTTGTTCATTCAGGAGATTTACCGCGAGGATTGGATTACCTATTCGGACGAACAGCAAATTGAATTGTTACAAAAAATGGTGAATCTGGACGAGGGAATCGGTTTCCCAGTTCGATTTAATCACCAGGTTTATGTTCATCCGGTGGAATTATTGGCCGCGTTGAAAGAATATTTTGTGCACACGGTCACCAAGGCTAGCATACATTCGATGCACTCGGAGGATGCGGTGTTGTTGGAGGCCTTTGTTAACGGAAATGAATTCAGCTGTGGGGTTATTCAAACGCCGAAAGGGGAATCAGTTGCCTTGCCGCCAACGGAGATCGTCATTGACGAGTCGGTGGAAGTCTTTGATTTCAACGCCAAATACAAATCGAAATTAACGCGCAAACGTATCCCGATGGATGCGTCCTTGCAACACTTGCAGCAAATTCAGGCGCAGGTAAAGCAGGCCTTTGATGATTTAGGATTCGGGGTTTGCACACGTATCGATGGATTTTTACGGTCGGATGGAACGGTTGTTCTGCATGATCCAAACACGATTCCGGGCATGTCGCCCACCTCCTTGATCTTCAAGCAGATGGCGGAAATTGGTTTAAGTGTAACGGATTCGATTACATATTTTATTCGCCAGTCAATTCGTGAGCGCATGCGCAATGGAAAGAATTACCACATCTTCCGCAAGTTATTGGAGGGCTTGGATAAAGAAATTCGCACACTGATCGACTTGAAAAAATCACAGGAAGCTGTATTGATTCAGGTAGATATCAACAACTTGGAAACCAGTTTTGAGGCTGCCAAACAGGAGGCTGCCCGACTAGCGGCTTTGGGAAATCAGGCCTACAAGGTCGTTGTGGCATTGGAAGTAGAGGAGGGAGAAATCGAATATGTATTGCACACGGCGCAGTTGGCCAAAGACAGCCACAAAGAATTATTAGATAGTATTCATCAGGGAATCCACCCCTTGATTGCTCATACGCGTCAAGCGGGGGCAGAAATCACAGCATTTTATACGAATTAACATGGAACTCAATCCGCTACAATACCCAATTGGTAAATTTTCTGCACCCGAAATCATCACGCCGGAATTGCGTGCGGAGTGGATTAAAACCATCGAGGATCTTCCGGGGCAATTAGCAGCCTTGCTAGACGGGGTTGATGAAACGCTTTTGGAGAAACCCTACCGCGAAGGAGGCTGGTCGGCCCGCAAGGTCATCCACCACCTTTACGACAGCCACATTAATTCGTACATCCGTTTTAAGATGGCGTTGACGGAAGACAACCCGACCATCAAACCTTACGATGAAAACACGTGGGCAGAAATGCCTGATGGCAACGAGGCACCTATTCAGTGGTCAATCGAGGGAATCAAATACATCCACTTGCGTTGGGTATATTTGATGAAGACGATGCAAGAATCGGATTGGTCAAAGACTTATTTCCACCCGGAGCGTGGAATTAGCTATCCATTGGATCGCGTGTTAGGGATATATGCTTGGCACTCCGAGCATCACTTGAAGCATGTGGAGTCG
>JBJTMZ010000188.1:0-6932 GCA_046073805.1 Aquirufa sp. | reverse complement strand
GGCTTTTGGGTTGGACATAAGGCATCAATTGCTTGTATTCAATCCCGGCGATATCGGCACCTTTGAAGGTCGCGACGATTTGATAAGGGATCGCGTTCGGTTTTTTCTCGGCAGCTAGGTATGCGTCAAAATCACCATTTTCGGCCGCTGCTTGGAAATAATTTTTCACCAAATCCTTTGCCAACACGACATGTACTGGCAGATAGGTGTAAGGGTTAAATGTCTTAACTAAAACGTAATCAATGTTTTTCCCCGCCGTCAAAGCCGAGTTGGACGGTAAAGTCCAAGGCGTCGTCGTCCAAGCTAATAAGTATACAGGCGCTCCGGCTGATTTCTCAAATAAGAAGGTGGAGGCCGCGTTTTGGATCGCTTCAAATTGCGCGGTTAGCGAAGTGTCTTTCACATCCCGGTAGCAACCGGGTTGGTTTAATTCGTGGGACGATAAACCCGTACCCGCGGCTGGGGAGTAAGGTTGAATCGTATAGCCTTTGTACAAAAGGCCTTTGTCATAAAGACGCTTTAATAGATTCCAAACACTTTCAATGTAGGGCGTTTGGTAGGTCACGTAGGGATTCTCTAAATCCACCCAATAACCCATTTTATTCGTCAAATCATTCCACTGATCCGTGAATTTCATGACGGTCTCCCGGCATTTTTGATTGTATTCTTCAACGGAAATGGATTTACCGATGTCTTCTTTGGTAATGCCTAATTCTTTCTCCACTTGTAATTCGACGGGCAAACCGTGCGTGTCCCAACCGCCTTTGCGCTTCACCTGCTTTCCTTTTAGGGTTTGGTAACGACAAAAGATGTCTTTGATGGTACGTGCCATCACGTGGTGAATACCCGGCGTTCCGTTGGCAGAAGGTGGCCCCTCAAAAAATGTGAAAGTCGGATTACCCTCACGCGAGGAAATCGACTTATCAAAAATATTGTTCTCTTTCCAGAAATTTAGTACCTCGTTCGCTACAGCAGCATAATCTAAATTTTTGTATTCCTTAAAGGCCACAGTCTTGTTGTTTTTTATGAAATAATCGGCAAAATTGAAGCAAAAATAAGAAAAAATACCGAAATACTTAGGTCAAAGTCATGAACAAATCCCGCATCCGTCCGCTCGCCTTGGCCCGCCGAAAAAACTGGTCGGAGCGCTTGTTCAACCTACTCAATGAATCCCTTCAAATGGAGTTCATGGATTTTGTGACGCTCTTCAACAAGCCGCGAACGATCATGAGTTTTCAATCCATCGCCAAGAACCGGGAGGTTTCGACGGAGCGTATCAATGAAACATTGGTAAATTTGGGGCATCAAATGGCTTTGCCTTTGGTCAAGAAAGAGGAACATCAATTAGCCGCTTATTTACATGACCCCCATATTCCGTTAATCGAATCTCCCTTGGGCATAGCGGAGCCAGACCCCAAAAAGCATCAGGAAATTTCACCGCAAGACATTGATTGGGTAATTATTCCTTTATTAGCCTTTGATGAAATAGGAAATCGGGTAGGCTATGGCAAGGGATATTATGATCGTTTTTTGCCGTTGTGCAGGCCGGATGTGTTAAAGATTGGTTTGTGTTTGGATGAGCCGTTCACTCAAATTCAAGAGGTTGATGAACATGACGTTCCGCTTGATTTATGCATTTCCCCGATTGCCATCCACTATTTTGATGGATTTTATCAAAAAAATCCTTTTGATTCAGAATTTAAGCCCTAATTTTGCAGGCTATAAAACCCCGTTTGATTCGTGAAAATCAGGCTATTACTCCTTTTATTCGCTTGCATCACCCATCAATTATGGGGGCAAGAAAGTACATCGGAGCGCCTTTTCCCGATTGAACAAATCCAACAGGGCTTTAGCAATAAGTTTGTCTACAAGCGACAGGTCATTGAAAATCCCTTGGCTTTGCAGATTCCTCTGTTGGAGTCCAAAGACCCCGAGGTAAGTTTTGAGTTTAATAAATTCAAACAACAACGAAAATTAATGACTTGGATTTCGAGTGTGGGACTGGGTGTTTCTTTTTATTCGTTGTTGAAACCAGGCCAAGTGACAGATGGATTTTATTTATCCACGATTGGTACGGCGGCTTTGGTCAATGTATATGTAGGAACCATCAGTATGCGGCACTTGAAACGTGCTTTAACTAAATACAATAGTTTAGTGGGTGAACAACCTAAGCTGAGTATTGAAATGAAGACCTATGGCGCACAAGGAGCGACATTGGCATTGAACTGGAAGTATAATTTTTAATTCAAATAAACATGAAAGTTGTTGTTGTAGGCGCCACGGGATTGGTTGGCGGCGAAATCTTGAAAGTATTAGCGGAAAGAAATTTTCCTGTCACTGAAATTATTCCGGTCGCGTCAGAGCGCTCGATCGGTAAAAAGATTGCTTTCAAAGGAAAGGAATTTGACGTGGTAGGTTATGAGACAGCAATTTCCATGAAACCGAATGTGGCTATTTTTTCAGCGGGTGGAGGAACATCCTTGGAAATGGCTCCGAAATTCGCGGCAGCTGGCATCACGGTGGTGGATAATTCATCGGCTTGGCGGATGGACCCAACCAAGAAATTGGTGGTTCCGGAAATCAATGCAAGCACCTTGACTCCCGAAGATAAAATCATTGCGAATCCAAACTGCTCGACGATTCAAATGGTCGTTGTGATGAACCCATTGCACAAGAAATACAAAATCAAGCGTGTGGTGGTTTCGACGTATCAGTCGGTAACAGGAACAGGAAAAGCAGCGGTGGATCAATTATTCGATGAGCGTGCGGGGAAAACGGATTACAACAAAGTGTACCCACATAAGATTGACCTAAACGTGTTGCCACATATCGACGTTTTCTTGGATAATGGATATACGAAAGAGGAAATGAAGATGATCTTGGAGACCAAGAAAATCATGATGGATGATTCGATTCAGGTGACGGCGACTACGGTACGTATCCCGACGATCGGAGGACACTCGGAGTCGGTGAATATTGAATTCGAAAACGATTTTGATTTAGCGGAGGTACGTGCGATTTTGGAGAAGGAAGAAGGAATCATCGTTCAAGACGATCCAAAGAATTTTGTTTATCCAATGCCAATTACGGCACATGGGAAGGATGAGGTGTTTGTGGGACGTATCCGTCGGGATGAAACACAGAAGAATACCTTGAACTTATGGATTGTTGCCGACAATCTTCGTAAGGGAGCAGCGACCAATGCAGTTCAGATTGCAGAGTACCTTGCGGCACATAACTTAATTTAATCCAAGGGCCGGTTGAACCGGCCTTTTTTTTGCTATGACTAGACTCAGTGTTAATATCAATAAGATTGCCACCTTGCGAAATTCACGTGGGGGGAATAATCCGGATGTGATCCAGGTGGCTTTGGATTGTGAACGCTTTGGGGCGGAGGGAATCACGGTTCACCCGAGACCCGATGAGCGTCACATTCGTTATTCGGATGTCAGAGCATTGAAGGAAGTTGTGACAACGGAATTTAACATAGAGGGAAATCCGATGGAGGCTTCCTTTGTGGAATTGGTATTGGAGGTCAAACCCGAGCAAGTTACTTTAGTGCCGGATGCCTTGGGGCAAATCACCTCGAATCATGGCTGGGATACAATCCAACATCAAGGATTATTACAAGCCTTAATCGCCAAGTTTAAGGATGCCGGAATCCGAACTTCCATCTTTGTGGATCCGGTATTGGAGATGGTGGAAGCGGCTGCGACAACGGGGACGAATCGCATCGAATTATATACAGAACCTTATGCGGAACAGTTTTTTGAGAATCCGACGCAGGCGGTCTCGGCTTACCGCAAAGCAGCATTTCGTGCTAGCCAATTGGGGCTTGGGATCAATGCGGGACATGACTTAAGTTTGGAGAATTTGGCATTCTTTAAGGCAAATGTAGCACCATTGGATGAAGTTTCAATCGGCCATGCCTTGGTGTGTGATGCCTTGTATTTTGGATTAGAGAATACGATCCAGCTATACAAAAGAGCTTTAAAATAAATGGCTAGGCTCTATCTGGGAACCTAGCCGTTTATCAAATTATTCGCGATCGCCGGTTAGCACGACTTGACCACCCGCTACAGAGAGCTTGATTGTCGTAACTTTTCCTGCCGCGCGCGAGAAAATCACATCCGCATCGTAGCCTTGAATGGTCGCAGAAAAAGTATCTTTCTCGTTGCTAGGCTTCAATACGGCACCTTCCGCTGGATTGGCATCCGAACTTAAGGCTAATTGACCGTCTTTCATGGCAATAACAATTTTCTTTACGTATTCATTGTCGGCCATTTTAAAAGTAGCTACATAATCACCTAAAGCTGAACCGCCTTCTTTTTGACCCGTCAAAACTTGACCTTGTGCCTCAATTTTAATTCCTTTTACGGCACCTGCTTCGCGTACAAAGGCAACGGTTCCACCCATGGATTCCAAGGCAAACTCATCGGCATTTTTCCCTGGAGCTAATTCCGCATCGGGAAAACCTTCGGCTGACATGATCACTTTGCTATCTTTCACAGAAATCGTGACTGTTTTGACGTAAGGGTTTTCAGTTAATTTAAATGTGCCTGCATAGTCGGCGGGTTTAGCTTGCGCGAACATCTGAGCAGTCGCGGCACAAATTACGAAGGCAATTGATAAGATTTTTTTCATGAGAAATGTATTGTTTAGATGTGGGTACAAAGCTACGGAATTTCGGAAATGCCCTTCGCTAAATACCAAAAAAGATAAGATTTTTGCTAAAATTTTGTCATGGTTATATTTAAAACCATTTTGATTTAAAAAAGTTTTGGCTACATTTGAAACGTCATCAAGACAGAAATAAAACAATTCGCCCACAAAATCGATAGGAGACACAATATGAGATAAACCTCTACGTTAACAATTTTGAAGTTTTATGATTAAAATTCAGGTTAGCGATGCGGCTTTATTATCAGCGTACATCCAAGGGGACGATAAAGCGTTTGAGACATTGGTCAAACGTAGTAAATCCAAAGTGTATACAACTATTTACTTGATCGTCAAGGACCGCTACATTGCGGAAGACTTGATGCAAGAAGCATATATTAAAGCGATCGACGTGATCAAGTCGGGCCGCTACAACGAAGAAGGGAAATTTCTACCCTGGATTCTACGTATCGCACATAACATGGCGATTGATCATTTTCGGAAGGATAAACGTTATCCGACGATTGTATTGGAAGATGGCTCGAAGGTTTTCAACAGCTTTGATTTTGCCGAGGACTCCGTGGAGGAGCAGCAAATGAAGGTGGATCAAGTGGAGAACATTCGGGAAATGATAAAAAAATTACCTGATGAGCAACGTGAGGTATTGGTGATGCGACATTATGAGGACTTAAGTTTTCAGGAGATCGCGGACCAAACTGGCGTTAGCATCAATACGGCCTTGGGAAGAATGCGTTATGCGCTGATTAACCTGAGGAAAATGCTTAACAAACAAGAGATTGCCTATGACGCAAAGCTTTACCCCAAATGACCTGATTAAAAATCTGTATGAGCCTTTTGTAGGCACCCAACACACTTTCAATTCAGCGGAGCAATCGGAGATTGCATCCCTACAACAGGTACAAAATGCCTTGGACCAGGCCTATGTGGCACCGTCCGAGCGCGTGATTGATCGTATTTTGGAATATTCCAAACACCGCGAGTCGATTCAATCTTAATCTTGAAATAGTTTCTTATTTTGCATCAAAATCCAAGTGATGCTTAAAAAGGAACGATTTCAAGCTTTTATTGCTCATTTTTCCAGCTCCTTTCCGGAGGCGGAAACGGAATTGCATTATAGCAATCCCTATGAATTATTGGTGGCTGTCGTGCTTTCTGCGCAATGCACCGATAAGCGTATCAATCAAGTAACGCCTGCCCTTTTCAATCGTTTCCCAGACGCTAAAGCATTGTCGGAATCCAGTGTGGATGAAATATTTTCCTATATCCGTTCGGTTTCGTACCCCAATAACAAGGCTAAACATCTCTTGGGTCTCGGACAAAAATTAGTGGATCAATTCAACGGGGAAGTTCCTGAAACTTTGGAGGATTTACAAACGCTTCCGGGTGTGGGGCGCAAGACGGCCAATGTGATTGCTTCGGTGATTTACAACCAACCGGCTATGGCGGTCGATACGCATGTATTTCGCGTTTCCAAACGATTGGGATTAGTTCCAGCTTCCGCGAAAACGCCTCTGAAAGTAGAATTAGCCTTGATCAAACACTTGCCGGATGATATTATTCCGCGAGCGCATCACTGGTTAATTTTGCACGGGAGATATATTTGTCTAGCAAGAACACCCAAATGTAGCGAATGTAGCATTACCCATTTCTGTGCCTATTACGCTAAAAACCAAGCCAAATGATTGAGGCAGCCGGCATAATCACCTCCCTACTCGGAGTCTATTTTTCGAGCCAGCGCCACTGGATTGCCTGGGTTTGGAATATCATTGCCTCGAGTATCTATATGGTTGTTTTTTATCAGGCAGGGCTATATTCCGATATGGAATTACAAGGGCTATTCATCATCATGGGGGTTTATGGATTATACCAATGGAGAAATGTCGAGTCAACTTGGAGACCCGAAAAAAGTTCGCTACTATTTATATTCATTGGCATAGTGATCGCTGGACTATACGGAGCGGGTGCGGGTTATTTTCATGAAAACTATACGGCGCAAGCGAAAAGTCCCTATTGGGACGCGAGCTTGACGGGCCTGAGTTTAGTTGGAACCTACTGGGCCTCTAAACGGAGAATTGAAAACTGGTTACTGTGGATATTCGTAGACTGTGCCTATGTGGCTATGTATTTAGTGAACGGTTTATGGATGACCGCGGGGCTCTATTTTGTCTTTGTTTTGATGGCGATTCGGGGATGGGCACAATGGCGCAAAGAGCTCAAAATCAACTGATTAAAAATTTGTCATAGATTTTACA
>JBJTMZ010000187.1:0-3358 GCA_046073805.1 Aquirufa sp. | reverse complement strand
AAACCCTTCTTTTTTCTTTTTGACCCGGAGCGTGCCCATTATTTGTTGGCCGACATCATTAAGTTTTCCATGCGAATTCCTGGCATTCCCGCACTTTTTCGTTGGATCTATGGATTTGAGCATCCTAGTTTAAAGAGGACGGTTTTTGGCATCGAGTTCCCGAATCCGGTGGGTTTGGCTGCAGGATTTGATAAGAATGCTTTGTTGGTCGATGAATTTGCCAATTTAGGTTTTGGCTTCATTGAAGTGGGTACGGTTACCCCGAAGGCGCAAGCAGGAAATGATAAGCCGCGTCTATTTCGTTTGCCAACGGATGAGGCAATCATCAATCGGATGGGTTTTAACAATGAAGGATTGGACGCGATGAAGCAACGCTTAGCGGTGCGGACATCGAAGGTTATTGTGGGGGGTAATTTGGGAAAGAACAAGATAACGCCAAATGAGCAGGCAGAAGAAGATTATTGCTTAGGTTTTGAGGCCTTGTACGATGTGGTTGATTATTTTGTCGTCAACGTCAGTTCGCCGAATACGCCTAATCTGAGAGCATTGCAGGAAAAGGAGCCTTTGCAGCAATTGTTGAATCGTTTGCAAGGTTTAAATGCAGCAAAACCGGTTCAGAAGCCGATTTTATTGAAGATCGCACCGGATTTGACGAATGAGCAGTTGGATGATGTCATTGAGATTGTATTATCCACGGGGATAGCGGGTTTGATTGCGACGAATACGACTTTGTCGCGGGAGGGCTTACGATCGGAGGAGGCTTTAACTGCCCAACAAGGGGGATTGAGTGGTAAGCCCGTTCGAGCTCGTTCCACTGAGGTAATTGCCTATGTTCACCAAAAGTCCAATGGGCAGATTCCGATCATAGGGGTAGGCGGGATACATTCTGCGGAGGATGCATTGGAGAAGTTAAAAGCAGGTGCTTCTTTGGTTCAGATATATACCGGTTTTATTTATGAGGGACCGGCCTTGATTAAAAAAATCAATCAGGGAATTGTACAGGCGGGCCTGTAAATTTGATTTTGTAAATCGGCGTAAAAAGTCGAAATTTATATGTTTAAATATGTTTGTTCGTAGATGGCAAAGAAGATCGTTAACCCCACAAGTACCCTACAAATTAATTTTGATAATGATAGCCGTAAGCCGAAGACTCCGGCCGAAATTGCCTATCGTGTCCGTTTGATATTTGGGAGCTTTTTGTTTCTTGTTGGTGGGCTATTGTTGTTGGCCTTTGTCTCTAGTTTCTTCGCGGGTGTGGCCGATCAAAGTGAGGTTTCGGAGGATGTAGTCGATGTTATTTCGGGATCTGATATTCCAGTTAAAAACTGGGCGGGTTTGTTGGGAGCCAAGATTGCGCATTTCTTTTTGTTTAGAACCTTTGGTTGGTCATCGCTTTTACTTGTCCCATTGTTCATTTTGTCAGGTATCAAGTTGGTATTCAAGAAGGAGTTCTATCCCTTGGATCGGATGACTTGGCAGGTCATTTTTTACATTATTTGGGGAAGTTTGTTAGCCGGTTTTTTTGTTTATCAATTGGATTTGCCACATTCAATCGGAGGAGGTGTCGGGTATTTTGTGAGTGAAAAATTGATTCAATTAATTGGTTATTTAGCCGTGGCGGCAATTGCTTTTGCTGGTTTGGTTTTCTTCATACTATTTTATCAGTGGAATCCTGCGAAGCCAAAAATTCAGGCGGCAGCTTCAGGAGGTGGCGTTATTACAGATGAGACCGAAGAGGAAGTACCCTTGTTTGATGATGAAGATGATTCGACATTCCATGTAGATAACGAAGATTTGGAAACTTATCGTCCGCATGTGCCTCCAGTGAAAGTGGACGATGAAGAAGAAAATTTACCATCTGACTTGCCAATTATCGAGGAGCAAATAGCGGAAGTTGCGCTGGAAGAAGTGGATGAAACGCCCTTTACCTTTAAAGTTGCCGATGAGGATGATGCTGCAGAGGATGTGGAGGAAGCAGCGCCTACGACAGCCGTTCAGGCGAATGATTTGGTGGCTCAATTTGGATTGTATGATCCAACGGCCGATTTGCCGAAATATGTTTATCCGACACTTGACCTGTTAAAGGAGTATGATCAAAAGAATCAGACGACTCAGGTGACAATGGATGAGTTGAAAGAGAATAAGGAAAAGATTGTCGAGACCTTGTTGAACTATGGAATTGGAATCCAGAAGATTGAGGCGACAATTGGACCTACTGTAACTCTGTATGAGATTGTTCCGAAGGCCGGTGTTCGTGTAAGTAAGATTACTTCCTTGGAGGATGATCTTTCGCTTTCCTTGGCGGCCATGGGTGTTCGTATTATTGGACAAATGCCGGGTAAAGGGACTATCGGTATCGAGGTAGCGAATAAGAATCGTGAGATGGTGCCGGTACGCGCGGTGATTGGTTCTGAGAAATTCCAGAAGTCGACCTTCGATTTGCCAATCACTTTAGGTAAGACGATTTCGAATGAAATTTTTGTGACAGATTTGGCCAAAATGCCTCACTTATTGATGGCCGGAGCTACAGGACAAGGTAAGTCGGTAGGTTTGAATATGTTGCTCACTTCGTTGATTTACAAAAAGCATCCATCGACCTTGAAGTTTGTCTTGGTGGATCCGAAGAAGGTGGAATTATCTTTGTTTAACAAATTAGAGCGTCACTTCTTAGCCTGTTTGCCGGATTCTGCGGAGGCGATTATTACGGATACGAAGAAGGTGGTTGCAACCTTGAATTCCTTGTGCAAGGAGATGGATATGCGTTACGACAAGCTGAAAGATGCGGGTTGTCGTAACATTAAAGAATACAATCAGAAATTCATTAATCGTCGATTGAATCCGAACGAGCATGATTTTATGCCGTATATCGTGTTGGTGATTGATGAGTTGGCCGACTTGATGTTGACCGCCGGTAAGGAAGTTGAGCATCCCATTGCACGTTTGGCACAATTAGCCCGTGCGATTGGTATTCACTTGGTGGTGGCTACGCAGCGTCCTTCTGTGAACGTCATTACGGGTACGATTAAGGCCAACTTCCCTGCGCGTCTATCCTTTAAAGTAATGTCGAAAATCGACTCGCGTACGATTTTGGATGCGGGAGGAGCGGATCAATTAGTCGGTATGGGAGATATGCTTTTATCGATGGGTTCTGAGGTGATTCGTTTACAATGTGCTTTCGTGGATACCCCGGAGGTGGAAGAGATTTGTGATTTCATCGGTAACCAACAAGGCTATACGTCTGCCTATTTATTACCTGAACCTGATTCGGATGAGATGGGTGGCCAGGAGCGAGGCGATGTGGATTTAGGGGATCGGGATTCGTTTTTTGATGAGGCGGCTCGTTTGGTTGTGATGCATC
>JBJTMZ010000186.1:0-10594 GCA_046073805.1 Aquirufa sp. | reverse complement strand
TTGTTTATTGTCTCATGGGAGATGGTGAGCAAAATGAAGGTCAGGTTTGGGAAGCAGCTATGTATGCGCCTCATCACCAAGTTAATAACTTGATTGCTTTCATTGATGAAAATGGCCAACAAATCGATGGTCCTACCGAGAAGGTGATGAATAACCTAGATTTAGAAGCTAAGTACAAAGCTTTTGGATGGCAAGTATTGCGCGTAGATGGGAATGACATGGCATCCATTACTGCAATCATAGCAGAAGCAAAACAACTGTTAAATAATAATAAGCCAGTCATGGTAATCATGAAAACAGAAATGGGAGCAGGTGTTGATTTTATGATGCATAGTCATAAATGGCATGGTGTAGCTCCTAACGATGAGCAATTAGCAACGGCTTTAGGTCAATTAGAAGAAACATTGGGAGATTATTAATCAATAGAAATGGCATTATTTACTTACGAAACAAAAAAAGACACACGTTCAGGCTTTGGTGCTGGAATGGAATATTTAAGCCTTCATAATCCCAAGGTTGTTGCATTATGCGCGGATTTAATTGGTTCATTGAAGTTAGAAGCTTTTATTAAGAATTCCCCAGAACGTTTTTTTCAAACGGGTATCGCGGAAGCTAATATGATTGGTTTGGCAGCAGGTCTTTCTATTGGTGGTTATATTCCTTATGCGACAACCTTCGCAAATTTTGGAACGGGTCGAGTATATGATCAAATTCGTCAATCGGTGGCCTATTCAGGTAAAAATGTTAAAATTGCCTGTTCACACGCGGGTTTAACGTTAGGCGAAGACGGTGCGACACACCAAATATTGGAAGATATTGGATTAATGAAAATGCTTCCAGGGATGGTGGTCATTAATCCTTGTGACTATAATCAAACGAAAGCTGCAACAATCGCAGTGGCAGAATACGAAGGTCCCGTTTATTTGCGTTTTGGACGTCCGGTAGTACCTGTATTTACCCCTGAAAACCAAACTTTTGAAATTGGTAAAGCGGTACATTTAATTGAGGGAAGTGACGTAAGTATCTTCGCGACGGGTCATTTGGTTTGGGAAGCTATAATTGCGGCTGAAATGCTTCAAGAAAAAGGTATTTCTGCGGAAGTTATCAATATTCATACAATTAAACCGTTGGATACAAAAGCAATTCATGCGTCTGTGGCTAAAACAGGTTGTTTGGTTTCCGCTGAAGAGCATCAAATTAATGGGGGTTTAGGTGATTCTATTGCACAATATTTAGCATTGAATTTGCCAACTCCACAGGAATTTGTAGGTGTAAATGATTCATTTGGTGAATCTGGTAAACCTGCTGATCTAATGGAAAAATACGGATTGAATGCGCAAGCAATTGTTGAGAAATCAATCAAAGCAATAGGTAGAAAAAAAGTTAATTAAAAAGGATATCCGATACCGATATTAAATTCAATTGGGTTCTCCCCACTACTAAGTGTAGTTTTTGGGAGGACCCATTTTTCATTTCTAGCATTGGCTGGATTGATTACCTTGGACGCCAAATCAAGCCGAAGGAGGAAATAATCAAAGTCCCAACGAATACCAAAACCTGTCCCTACTGCAATCTCATCGAAAAAAGAATTCAATTGGAATGTGCCGATGGCGTTCGTTTGACCATGGTCGACATTCCAAATATTACCAGCATCTACGAAAAAGGCGCCATTTATTTTACCCAAGAATTGTACAATTGGAAAGCGGTATTCAATGGAACTTTCTAATATCATACTGCCGGGCTGTTCGATTAAATTATTAGAAGTATTGTATCCCCCAGGGCCAAGTCTTCTCGGTTTCCATGCGCGAATACTACTAGGCCCACCAATAAAAAAATTCTTTTCATAAGGTAACTCATAGTTATTTTCACTACTGTAAGCATAGGCTATACCTCCATTAAATTTAAAGGCCAATTGGCTTTTTTGTCTTTTACCGAGTAGATAATATTTTCGGTAATCAAGATTGATTCGTAGATAGCGGTAAAATTGAATATCTTGATTACTCGAAAACATGTTTTCTATAAAAGATATTCGCTTGTTACCCAGTAGATTCAAACTTGTTCCTCCCGACTCTAAATTAATGAGAAATGATTCGCCATTCACCAACTTATTGCTTGGTAAAAACGAACGGTAGTTGTATTGGAAATTGATGCTTGATACGAAGCTAGGGTTGAAACTTCTATATAGATTATTTCCTTTCAGCCGTAGTTCTTCTAAATAGCTTTTAAACGATGCAGACGTAGGTGTTATGGGGTAATTCGTGTTTAGTAAGTTTAAATCAACCAGAGACAGTTGAAAAAATTTATTATTGGATTTTTTCCAATTATACCGTTGAAATATTTTGGCATTTGTTCGTATATACTCAGGTCGATCAATATAATCATACCCAATACCTATTTGAGTTTGCGAGGCCGTTAAGGATTCTTTCCAACGATCTAAGCTTTTAGGTATATAAAGGGAAGGAAGGTTTAGCGTGGTACTTAAATTTAATTCTAAATTTTTACGAGTTGTTTCGGTATTAATAAAACCCGTTTGTGCCTCAAAACCAATCCTACCTGTAAAATCTAGATAATCTAAATAAGAAAATACCGATCTTATCTTAAATGAATTCGTTATAAAGGGACCCGGAATTCCCCTAAAGACACTACCACCAAGTTCCGATGAAAACGTGTATTTATTGTTTTTTACCAAATCAATGGTAGGAGTGACCTTGTTGGCCAATGTATCAAAATTTACATTAACTGTTTTGAATTGATCAGTTGCATAAATGTTTAAAAGCGACTGATTGACTTTTTCAAGCGAATAGATTTCACCTTCTCGTATATTGACTATTCGCTTTAATTGATTGGAATTAATCGTTTTCTTTATCCAAGTAGATGATTCATTATTTTGATCGATGGAACTCTCATTGATTCTTAATTTACCAAAACGGTAGACGCGATCGTATCGTCTTGAATCCACATTTGCATACCCAAATGCAGGAATTTTATAGATCAAGGATATACTTTTTAAACTAGTATCTACTAAGTCATTAATATGTAGTCCTACGACGTCGGGATTAAAATAAAAATAGCCTTTGTTTCTAAAAAAGGTAACAATATTTGATTTTTGAATATTAAGTGCCTCAATCGATAGGGGCATGTTTAACTTAATTAAACTTGTTCTTTGGAGGTATTCTTGCAATGAACTTGCTAATTGCGGATTATCTACTAAAATCGAATCCTTCGTTGAAAAGAGACTTTGATTACCTTCCTGAATAGTGAAATTGACTTGTAATGCCTTGTTTAAATTAATTACTTCATATTGAATAATCGCTTTTAAAAATCCTTGCTTGCGATAATACTGCTGTAGATTGGACTTAATCGCAGTTAATTCAATTGTGTCTAATTTAGCGGGTACGCGTTTAAAAAATTGGATCGAAGCTTGCTTTTGGCCTAGTGAATCAATTTTTAGTCGCTTTTGGGCTAGAAAAGAATTTAATTTAATGTAGAAAAAAGACTTATTACTTTCTTTTAATCCACTTATATTTGTCTTAATGTCTTCGGTTGACTGAATTTTATTTCCTTTGATTGTAATTTTGTGAATTGTATTTGCAGGCAATTGATAGGTATTAACCGATTGACAGGCGTTTAACGTAATCCATAGAATGACAAACAATACAGCGTATACCTTTTTCACAATTTCTGAATGCTAACGAATAGACAAATAAAGTTAATTAATTCCCTACATTCTAAAAAGGGACGTATTGATAATCAATTATTTTTAGTAGAAGGTGAAAAGGCTGTGATGGAATTGATCGATTCGTCAATTTCTGTTGAGTTTGTCGTCATTACCGATGCCTTTGCTTCAAAATATGAGCGTTCATTCAAACATACGGAGTTGTATATTGAGGATGAAGAGCTTGTGACAAAACTATCGACACTCGTTACCAATGCATTTGGATTCGCCGTTGTATCAATGGACCAATTTATCTCAGCTTTTGCGTTCAACAAGCAGCCAACTGTGGTATTAGATGGAATTCGTGATCCAGGTAATTTGGGGACAATTATTCGTATTTGCGATTGGTATGGAGTTGATCAAATCGTATTATCACCGGATTGCACAGAATATTTCAATCCTAAAGTGATTGCAGCATCTATGGGATCATTTGCGCGCGTTAAATTCCAATATATGGAGTTGGCTGATCTTTTTGAACAGAACCCAGATATTCCTACGTATGGAGCCTTGCTAAACGGAGATGATATTCATGCCATTAAATTTCCGGAGGTTTGTTTCCTGCTATTTGGAAATGAATCCAATGGGATAAGGCCTGAAAACATATCCTATATTTCTAAAAAAGTGACAATCCCAAGATATGGTTTGGCGGAATCACTGAATGTTGGTATATCTACAGCTGTATTTTTAGATAATTTAAGGCGGAATTAATTTTCCTCGCTAAGGTATTTTTCGATAAAATGATGCGCTACGTAGAGAAGGGGGGTAAATAAGATCGCGATAAAGAATTTGTAGAGATAATTATTTAAGGACACATTCATCCATTGGCCAAATGTCCAATTTCCAAATAAATAAAATGCCACACCTATTACGAGAAAACTATCTAACAATTGGGATATCAGCGTAGATCCTGTTGCTCGTAACCAGATCATTTTATGACCTGTTTTGGCTTTTATTCGTTCGAAAATAAGGGCATCAGCAATTTGGCTTACTAAAAAAGCTAGTAATGAGCCACAAATAATTCCTAGTCCTTGGCGGAAAATCCGACTAAAAGCTTGATTTATGTCAAAGTTTGAATCCCCTTTATTGGAGTCGATCCAAAAATCAGCGGGTACTAATAAAGTTGCTAAGTAGATTATGATAAACGAATAGGCAATAAAACCAGCTGTGGTAAATGAGATAAAGCGAACGCCTTTCTTTCCAAAGTAGTCGTTAATAATGTCCGAAACAATGAATACGATAGGCCAATTCAAAGCGCCCGCCGTTTGATTTAAATCCCAAAATGTACCCCAAGAGGTAGCCAAATGTAAAGGATTAAACCCTAAACTCTTTTCAATACTGACGATTTTGACCCCAATAATTTCAGCAATAATGGCATTGGTTAAAAATATACCGAAAAGGAATATAAATAACTTCTGTCTGCGAGAAAATTGGTTAAATATCATATACGATGGTTATCGAAATGTAGGGCAATTTTATCTAAGGCAACTGTTAGCTGTTCTACATGCGGAAGAAAAACAATCCTGAAATGGTCTTTATCGTTAAAATTAAAGCCTTGTCCACCTACAACTAAGATTTTTTGTTCCTCCAAAAGTGACATGACAAAATGATTGTCATCTTCAAAATCGAATTGATTTAAATCAAATTTAGGGAATAAATACAAGGCTCCTTTCGGTTTAACACAACTCACACCGGGTATGGCATTTAACTTTTCGTGAGCTAAATTCATTTGGCGTGCTAATCGACCGGAAGGTAAAACAAGGTCGTTAATTGATTGATAACCACCAAGAGCGGTTTGAATACCCACCTGCGTGATCACATTGGCACAGAGGCGTGTACTAAATAAGAAGTTCAGACCTTCGATATAGCTTTTCGCTTTATGTTTTGCGCCGGTTAAAATCATCCAGCCGCCTCTAAAACCAGCGGCGCGATAATTTTTGGATAGTCCACCCATCGTACAAATCAAAATTTCATCACTCAGACCTGCGGCTGAATGGTGAATATTTTCGTCATAGAGGATCTTATCATAAATTTCATCAGCAAATAATAGCAGTTTATGCTTTTCGGCTAATTTGACGATGTTATCTATTGTTTCCTTTGTATATACTGCTCCCGTTGGATTATTGGGATTAATAATAACTAAGGCTTTGGTTTTCCTTGTGATTTTGGATTCAATATCTGCAATGTTTGGATTCCAATCAGATTCCTCATCGCATTGATAATGGACAGCTTTTCCTCCGGCCAAACCCACAACGGTTGTCCATAAAGGGTAATCGGGCGAAGGAATTAATACTTCATCATCAGCATTCAAAAGTGCTGTTAAAACGAGTGATATAAGTTCACTAACACCATTTCCAATATATATATCTTCGATCAAGATGTTTTTGACACCTTGATTTTGATAATATTGCATAACCGCTTTGCGAGCTGCAAATAATCCTCTTGAGTCCACATAACCTTGAGCACTCCTGATATTGACAATGATATCATGTACTATTTCATCTGGAGTTTCAAATCCAAAGGCTGCAGGGTTTCCAATATTTAATGAGGTAATTTTGTAACCCTGGTTTTGCAAAGCAATAGCCTTCTCATAAACAGGACCTCTAATCTCATATTTAAGATTATCTAAGCGAGAACTTTTGTATATATCCATCAAATTGTAATAGAATTGTAAAAATAGTGATTTACTTTTGATTGTTACTTGGCATTCCCAATGATTTTTATGAACAATACAATCTTATTTGTGTTTCTATTTATTCTAAGTTTACTTGTTCAATACATCCGATATCGGCGTATTTCAAGAAACCAATTCAATGTCTCCGCTTTATTAATCATAAAGTTTTTGATTCGCTCATTTACCTTATGTTCTTTTCTCGTAGTCCTAAAATACAGTACGATTTATACCTCTCAGTTCTCAGATACTTCCAAAGCTATTTTTGTCATCAGCACAAAGAATCATTCGAATTTTAAACTTTCCGTAGATGATCAAGTAAATATAAGTTCAAGAATTCCTGAATTTAAATACAAACAATTGGAATTGTGGTTACATAATACAAGCACAGACCAATACTTCGTTTATGTACCCAAAACCTCCGAAAAGACCTTTTTGCATTTGTTGGAAATTGATCGAATGAATGAAATTAAGCCTCACCAACTTCTTGTGATTCCAAAGTCTATTCAAGGGTCATCTAATCGAATTGAAATGTATCAGGGTCTCGGAAATGAATGGAAACGAAGTGACCCCAATCAAGACAATTTTAATTTTTTCGAATTAATTAATTACGAAAACGATTTGGTTTCGCCTTATTTGGTTCATTATTTATTAATTTTGATCTGTATCTTACTCGCATTTGATTTAGGTATTAAATATCGAATCTTGAAAATTTAACAGTGTTTACAACTTACTTTTATATTTTGGTTTTGATTTTTCAGTCATTATTTGCTGATAGTAATTTTGGATACAACAATGAGGTTAAATTGGTCAATGATTTTGTTAATCATCATGAGTATGCTTCTGCTTACCGTTTAACAAGATCGATGGAGCGCAAAAGTATATTTACCAATAACGATATTGCTCGAATGCAGCGGAGTTTGGCAATCAAGGTAAATCCCAAATTATTTAAAGCAAATTACAGCCCGAGGTCCATCTCAGATTACGTACTAAAATCTTTAGTGCTGTTTCAGAATCATGCGTTTTCTGAAGCACTTTCATTTAGTCGTAATAGCTTACAGCAGGTAAGTACATCGGATTCATTGATTAAAATTTACGAGTTAGTTGCTACAAAGTCACCAGAAATTATTTTTGAAAGAAATAAAGTCAACCCTATTCAATCCATAAAAAAAATTAGATTTAACGAAGCAATGAATTTGTTAGATCTGATGAAACGAAAAGAAAAAACGTTGTTTTAATTAACTATTATGTCAAATCAAGCTCTAGAATTTCCTGGTCAACAATCATTTTATCGTGGTAAGGTGCGCGATGTATATTCTTTTGGGAAACATCTATTAATGATAACATCTAATCGTATTTCAGCTTTTGATGTTGTCTTACCTCGTGAAATACCCTATAAAGGTCAGGTTCTCAATCAAATAGCGTCCTATTTTCTTCATTCAACAGATGATATAGTTAAAAATTGGCTTATCGTTTCTCCAGCCCCCAATGCTTCTTTTGGACTTGCCTGTGAACCTATACCCATCGAAATGGTTATACGTGGCTATTTAGTCGGCCATCTCTGGCGAGAATATAAAGCGGGAAAAAGAGTTGTTTGTGGTGTTCAATTACCCGACGGATTAAAGGAAAACCAAAAACTTCCAGAACCCATTATAACGCCAACGACCAAAGCGAGTGAGGGACATGATGAAGATATTTCGATTGCTGAAATTCTTGAAAAAGGTATCGTTTCAAAAGTAACGATGGATGAACTTTGCGAAAAGACCTATGCTTTGTTTGAGCGAGGCCAACAAATGGCTGGTGAAAAAAATCTTATTTTGGTTGATACTAAATATGAATTTGGTTTTTACGAAGGCGAAATTATGCTAATGGATGAAATTCATACGCCTGATTCGTCGCGATATTTTTACAAGCAACCCTATCAGGCTTTATTTGAAGCAGGACAAGCACAAAAACAATTGTCAAAAGAATTTGTCAGAGAATGGCTCATTGCTAATAATTTCCAGGGTAAAGAAGGTCAAACCATGCCCGTAATTAGTGATGAATTTGTGAATCAAATTTCGGAACGTTACATTTTGCTTTATGAGGAGATCACTGGAAAGAAATTTGTAAAAGAAGCCTTACCTCAGAATTATACAGAATATATTTTTAAACAAATCGCAACATTACTTTAATATGTCAACGAAAATTTACCAACTAGAGCAAAATGAAAGTTATGCCTTAATTGAGTGGTTAGGAGAGGATTTAGTGCAAGAAAATTATGAAGAGTTAGAAACCGCTGTACGTTTGCTTTTTAAAAAGGATTATGGCAATATGATTTTAAACGTAGCCAAAATTAATCAGTTGGACGGTTTTGGTGTTTCTGCTATACGAAAGGCAACCAAAATTTGTACAAACGAACTAGGTTTATTTGTTGTCGTTTCAAAAAATGAGGAAATAACCGAGCGATTGGATCAGGCAAAAATTGAAAATTTGACCATCATGAATACGGTCAAAGAAGGAGTAGATGCCATCTATTTAAATGACTTGGAAAATGATTTCGAAGATGAATCTGATGCGAATACGGATGAATTTGGGATCGATGGTAGTGACTACGGGGATGATTATTAGTCAAAAATTGGATTATTCGAGGAATAACTATATCTCAAAAGTGATATTTTGATATTCAGTAGATTATTTTGCAATAATTGATTTTAGCCAAATTTATTTTTAGTTAAATTTGAAATATGTGGGTATTCTATTGAATTATTGATTACAATAGAATTTTACAGGAAGTGTAAGTTTAAAATTTTTGTTAGAATAATTATATAACATGATGAATAACATTGCCGGAGAGGGTCTTTACAGGAAAGAATTTGAACATGACGCCTGTGGTATTGGATTTGTTGCCAGTATGAAAGGGATTAAATCTCATCGTATTGTTCAAGATTCCATTACTATGTTGATTCGTATGGATCACCGTGGTGCATGTGGTTGTGATCCTAATTCTGGCGATGGGGCAGGAGTACTGTTACAAATCCCACATGAGTTTTTAATCGAAGAAACGCGTAAACTAGGATTTTCATTACCCGCACCAGGACATTATGGGGTTGGTATGATTTTCTTCCCTAAGAATGATGTTCTTATTAAAGAATGTAAAGAGGTTATTGAGCGTAAGGCCAAAAAATTAAATCTTCGTTTGATAGGTTACCGTGAGGTTCCCGTAGATAATGGCGACATTCAAGGAGCAGATTCAGGAAAGGCGGAGCCGTCTATTCAGCAATTGTTTATTGAGCGTCCTGAGACATGTCAAACTGAAATTGATTTTGAGCGCAAATTGTATGTTTTCCGTCAATACGTTACACGTTTACTCAATGAAACAATCCCAAGCTTAGAAAATAAATTTTACTTTACTTCGCTGTCTTGTCGGACGATTATCTATAAAGGTATGTTGACAACCATGCAAGTTCCTGGTTATTTCAAGGATTTGCATGAAGAAAATTTTACGTCGGCATTAGCAATTGTGCACTCTCGTTTTTCTACTAATACTTTTCCAGAGTGGAAATTGGCTCAGCCTTTCCGTTTTATCGCACACAACGGAGAAATCAATACGGTAAAAGGAAATTCCTCGTGGATGCAGGCTCAATCAGCACTGTTCTCCAGTAAATATTTTTCGCAAGAAGAATTAGATATGATTCTTCCGGTTTGTAGTTTAGGTCAATCTGATTCTGCTATTTTAGATAATGCCATTGAGTTATTGTATTTGAGTGGTCGATCTTTACCGCACGTTATGATGATGTTGATACCTGAGGCATGGGATGGCAATGATAGCATGGCGGATTACAAACGTGATTTTTACGAATATCATGCTGCCATGATGGAGCCGTGGGATGGTCCTGCTAGTATCTCGTTTACCGATGGCAAGATGATTGGTGCTACATTGGATCGCAATGGATTACGTCCATCTCGTTACTGGGTAACAGCGGATGATCATGTGATTATGGCCTCAGAAGCTGGCGTTTTGGACTTAGATCCATCGACGATTGTATCTAAGGGGCGTTTGCAACCTGGTAAAATGTTTGTCGTGGATATGGAGCAAGGACGAATTATCCCGGATGAAGAGTTGAAAGAGACGATTTGCCAACAACAGCCTTATGGGCAATGGTTACGTGAAAATAAAATTCGAGTAGAGGATTTACCTGAGGCAGGAAGTGAATATCGCCAACCTAAAG
>JBJTMZ010000185.1:0-9207 GCA_046073805.1 Aquirufa sp. | reverse complement strand
GCCGTAGCCTCTTGATCCTCTTCCGAGTTAGACTTGTTCCCCGAGTTAACGTCAATCACGTGTAAGGCTTCGGTATGCTCGACAATCAAATAGCCACCACCAGGTAACGATACCGAACGCCCAAAAAGCATTTTTAATTGCTTTTCGATTCCTACTTGTTCGAATAGTTTCGTTTTACCCGAATGTAGCTTAACGATTTTTTCTTTCTCTGGAGCTACGTTGTGTACATAATCCTTCGCTTCGTTGTAAAGCTCCTGACTGTCCACAATCACGTTGTCAAAATCATTGTTTAATAGGTCGCGCAACATGGATGTTGCTCGGCTCATTTCACCAATGATTCGTTCCGTGGGTTTCGCATCCACCAATTTCTTGATGCCCTCCTCCCATTTCGCGATCGACTCTTTCAAGTCTCTCTCCATTTCTTCCACGGCTTTTCCTTCAGCGACAGTACGTACAATAACCCCATAATTTTTGGGTTTAATGGACGTCATCAATTTTTGAAGTCGGTTACGCTCGGCTTTGGAGGTTATTTTCTTCGAGATATTCACCCCGTTCGAAAAAGGTACCAAAACTAGGAAGCGTCCTGCAATGGAAATATCGCAAGAAAGGCGTGGGCCCTTCGTTGAGATAGGCTCTTTGACAACCTGCACGAGTGCTAATTGTCCGCGAGTCAGTACTTTATCGATTTTGCCTAATTTGTCAATTTCGGTCTCCAACTTATAGTTTTCCAACTTGATGTTTTTCCCTTTTTTATTCAGGACATCACGTGTGAATTTTTGGAGTGTGGCTAAATTAGGTCCTAGGTCATGGTAATGCAGGAATGCATCTTTCTCATAACCGATATCAATAAATGCGGCGTTTAATCCGGATACCAGTTTTTTAATCGTACCTAAGTAAATATCTCCAACGGAGAATTGGGGTTCCGATTGTTCAATGTGGTATTCGACGATCCTTTTGTCTTGCAAAAGGGCTATTCTATCACCCTTGGGCGTAGAATTAATGATCAATTCATTACTCACAATGTTGACAAGAAGAATGTTTTATAAGGGCGTTTGCCCGAATATGAACTATATAGGAAATTAAACGCCAAAAACAGGCTATTTATTGTTGAATAAAATGCCTGTTCTTGGGTTTATGATACAATCTCAGAATGAAACTGTTAACCGTATATTATTTCTTCTTGTGACGATTCTTACGAAGACGTTTTTTTCTTTTGTGTGTTGAAATCTTGTGACGTTTTCTTTTCTTTCCGCAAGGCATAGCTTTTAGCGTTTAAGTTTTTAATAATTTACCAAGCTGACTTTCAGCTTTTCTATTTTGTGAAGATATCCTTAGATACCTCTACCGTATTTAATGCTGCATTTCTGCGAGCAATTCTTTCGCGGCTTTCGTTTCCTCAGCGTCTTTACTTTCGTTTAGAACGCGTTTGAGGATCTTCTTCGCCTCTTCTTTTTTATCTAACTGGGCCAAACAAAAACCGAGATTTAAGGCGGCTTTGTAGTTGGTAGGTTCCAGCTTCAATATTTGTGTGAATCGTTCTTGGCCTTTACCAAACTGATTCGATTTAATGGCTAATATACCCAGATTGAAGATCGCCAGCACGAAAGTCGGCTCTTGTTCAATCACTTCCCGTAAAAGACTAATGCCCTTCATGGGTGTAGGTGTATCTACATAAGTCATCGCAAGATTCGTTTTCACCAAGAGGTTATTCGGATCGATTGACAACGCTTTTTCAAAATACATTCGCGCCTTTTCACCCATCTTTTGCCCTTTCTGGGCATTGATTGCATAAGTTTGAGCTTCAAAATACAATTGACCTGCGCGCAAAACATGCGGTAAATTCGGATGCTGGTCTGCGTAATCAGCTGCATAATAGGCAGCGCTATCATATTTATCCGCGCCGATGAATGCAGCGGCGAGTTTTTCCAATGCAGAAACTTGTTGGGCCTCCGTTTTGGCTTGTTGCAAGTTTACTTTTAAGCCTGCAATTTGTTTTTGTTGCTCGGCCGTTAAGGGCGTCGCATGGCTTGATTCGGACTCTTTTGGGGCTGCTTCATTTGTTGCCGCATCCCGATTTGCCCCTCCTGCCACGGAGTTTGTCGATTTATTACTCACATTTCCTTTGGGTAATTGGAAAAGGAGTGCACTGATGGCTAGGCCAATAAATAAAATGATGGCTGTTGTCTTCTTCATTTTATCGACCTATTAAACTAATTCAAATCGAATTAAGCTTTCGCAGGGTCAGTGCTGGTTTTAACTTGTTCAATAAACACTTTTGCTGGCTTAAAGCTCGGCACATAGTGCTCATCTATGGTTATTGACGTGTTTTTGGAAATATTACGGGCGATTTTCTTCGCTCTTTTTTTGTTGATAAAACTTCCGAATCCACGAACATAAATATTTTCTTGTTTCGCTAGGTTGTCTTTTACTACTTCAAAGAAGGTTTCAAGCGTTTTAGATACATCGTTCTTTTCAATCCCTGTTTTGCTGGAAATTTCAGCAATTACATCTGCCTTAGTCACGGTAATGAGTCTTTATTTATTCGTCAATTCTTTTTCGTCCCCTCTTGCTTTCAAAAGGGACACAAAAGTAAGGCTTTTCTTTAAAAGGGGCAAATGAAAAAGTGATATTTATTTTTTTGCGTCTGTTGGGCAACTTATCTTTGAACAGCTTATGAAAAAAAGTCCACTTCATCCCTTCGCTGAAAGCTTATTAGTATGGTATAATGACCATGCAAGGGATTTGCCATGGCGCCAAACGCGCGATCCTTACCTTATATGGCTGTCGGAGATCATTCTCCAACAAACCCGAGTCGCTCAGGGGCTGCCTTATTTCTATAAATTATCAGAAGCCTTTCCCACCGTTTATGATTTGGCCGCAGCTGATGAGACTACTTTATTCCGATTATGGCAGGGTCTAGGTTATTACAGTCGGGCTCGTAATCTTCATAAAACGGCCAAGTATGTGGTGGATTTGCTGGATGGGAATTTTCCAGATTCTTATGCCGAGTTGATAAAACTACCAGGCGTGGGTCCTTACACCGCTGCAGCGATTGCTTCGTTTGCCTTTGATGAGGCAACACCGGTCGTAGATGGGAATGTATTTCGGATTTTGGCGAGGTATTTTGGCATAGAGACGGATATCATGCATTCGTCGGCTCGTAAGGAATTTACCACGCTTGCGCAGGAGTTGATTCCTTCCTCCGATCCGGCCCGATTTAATCAGGCAATTATGGAATTCGGATCCTTGCAATGCAGCCCAAGTCCCTCCTGTGATGCCTGTCCTTTGGTAGCGGGTTGTTTCGCCTATACAAACGGACGGATCAACGACCTTCCCGTAAAGTCCAAAGCGAAGGCCCAACGAATTCGCAACTTTCAATATTTTATTATTGAAAAGGGTGGGGAAATTTTGGTTCATCGCCGACAAAAAAAAGATATTTGGCAAGGACTATGGGAGTTCTTTTGTGTGGAATCTGAGGACCTGAATAAATCGATTGAATTATACCCATTTTTGTCACTGATGAGGGATTCCATGGAGCCATTAAATTCGCCGGGAGTTCATGTCTTGAGTCATCAGAAAATAGTTTCACAGGCTTTTTTGATTCGTTTACCCCAAAATTTCACCTTCGATTTGCCGGATGATTACCAGTGGATTTTGTCATCAGAATTTGAGCAAATGGGCAAACCTGTTTTGTTATTAAATCTGATTACTGATAATTTCGCCTTGAAGGAAATATTGGATAGCTAGATGATGTACATTTGTTTATTCAATTACCTAACCTTTAAACGATACAATTATGGCAGGCGTAAACAAAGTGATTTTATTGGGCAATTTGGGCGGAGATCCTGAAGTGCGAGCATTACCGAATGGGGTAAAAGTGGCGAATATTAATATCGCAACCTCAGAGTCTTACACGGGAAAAGATGGGCAGCGGGTAGAACAGACAGAGTGGCATCGCGTTGAGTTATGGGATAATCTAGCGAACATCGCGGAGCAATACTTGAAAAAGGGAAATCAAGTTTACATTGAAGGTAAAATTCGCTCCGAGGAGTGGCAGGATAAAACGGGTGCAACAGTTCGGGGTTATCGAATTCGAGCGACGAATATGAATCTGATTGGCGGACGGAACGAACGAGGCCCTGAAGTTGCTGAAAGACCAAAGCCCGAGGCTGTGAATTTGCAATCTGCAGCTTCCCATGCGAATCCTTTCCCGAGTGTCATGCAAGAAGATGGCGACGATTTGCCGTTTTAAATTTTAAATAAGATTTAGGGAATTTAGGATGACTCTATTCCCTTTTTCTTAAATTTGTGCGTACCGTGCACGAAAAATATGGAGGCTGACCCCTTTCCCATTCATTTATTAAGCTCTATTAATCCCAACTTGAACATAAGTTCGGTTCTGTTTATCGGGATTGTTTTAATTGGTTTACTACTTCTTTCAGCATTATTAGCAGGTTCAGAAGTGGCATTTTTCTCCTTGAATGCGGATCAGCGCGCGGCTTTGCGTGATAGTGATAATCCCTCAGAAAAAGCCGTAAGTGCTTTATTAGATAAGCCACAGCAACTATTGGCGACCCTATTGATTTCAATCAATTTTGTCAATATCATTTTTATCACGCTGTCTAATTATTTGACGGAAATGATCTTAGGGCCACAGTCTGTGGAAACCTTATTAGTTACTTTATTTCTCTTGTTTGGTGTGACCTTTGTGATCACTTTTTTTGGCGAATTGATACCGAAAGTGTGGGCCCAACAAAATAATATCCGTTTCGCAACGTTCTCAGCTACATTAATCCAATTTTTTACTTTGGTCTTCACGCCACTCTCTAAAACCTTATTGGGAATTTCAAATCTGATCGAAAAGCGCATCGAGAAGCGTTCCTATACGCTAACTGCGCATGAATTGAATCATGCCTTAGAGATTACTACAGATGAGAATACGACCGAACAAGAAAAAGATATCCTCCGGGGTATTTTGAATTTTGGAAATACCTCGGTGAAGTCGGTGATGAAAGCGCGCCGTGACATTGTAGCCTTTGATACGGAAATGGATTTCCATGAATTGATGGATAAGATCAATAAAAACGGCTATTCACGTGTGCCCGTTTTCAAAGAGACCATCGATAAGATCGAGGGAATTTTGTACATCAAAGATTTATTAGTGCATGTGGAGGAGGACGAGAAATTTGATTGGGTTTCTTTGTTGCATCAACCTTTTTTTGTTCCAGAAAATAAGAAGATTGATGATTTGCTATACGATTTCCAGGAGAAGCGCGTCCACATGGCGATCGTAGTTAATGAATATGGGGAAACTGAGGGTTTGGTAACCATGGAGGATATCATCGAGGAGATTGTGGGTGAGATTAATGATGAGTTTGATGACGAAACGGCCGACTATAAACGGCTGGATGAAAATACGTTCTTGTTTGAGGCAAAAACGTCTTTGAATGATTTCAGTCGGGTTTTTGATCTCGAGCCTGTTTATTTTGAAAAAGCAAAAGGTGAGAGTGAAACCCTAGGTGGGCTGATGATTGAGCTTTTCGGGCGAATTCCAAATTCAGGGGAAGAAATGCAATTTGAAGCTTTTCAATTTAAAATTCAATCGGTAGATGCTCGTCGGGTGAAGAAAATAGTTGTTACGCAAACTTCCACGGAAAAGCCTGAGATAAGTCATGAAAGCTAATAGATGTTCCTATTTTTTGGTGTTTTTGTTGAGTTTACTTGTATCAGCTTGTATTAAGCTGATGCCTGATCCCACAGATCCCGCAGCAGGCGAATCCACTTATTCAGACGCCATTGATCGCGGAGAAGTTGAAAACCCACGAATCATGGAAGCCTCAGGAATTGCAGCCAGTCGGAAAAATCCTGGATATTTCTGGGTGACCAATGATTCTGACGTTCAAGGTCCCATGCTTTACCTTGTTGATTCGCTTGGGAAAGGTAGAAAAGAGTATTTATTGCAGGGGGCAACGCAACGTGATTGGGAAGATTTAGCGATTGTCGGCGAGTCGGATGGTTCTGCCACGGTGTATGTGGGTGATATCGGGGATAATTTTCAAGATAACCCTAAGTATTCTATTTATTGGTTCAAAGATTTAAAGATTACGTCGAACCCATATACCGTTTTAACCGATGTGAACAAATTAACTTTTCATTTGCCAGATGGTTTCCATGATATGGAAGCGTTGCTTGTCGACCAGCAAAGCAAAGATATTTTCGTCATCAGCAAACGGGAGAATAATAAACGCTTGTACAAGATTCCGGCGTCCAAAGTAGTCAATGGCGCTACTGTAACCGCCGAATACATTGAAGATCTTTCCTTTTCCGTACCATTTACGAATGATGCAAAAATCCAACAAGCTTATTATGTGACGGGCGGTAGTGTCTCGCCAGATAACTCTGAAATTTTGGTTCGAAATTACATCGGGGTATATTATTGGAAAAGGAAAGCGGGTGAAAGTATACCCGCGGCCTTATTACGCCCAGCCAAAGCTGTACCGTACAAAATGGAGCCACAAGGAGAAGGTGTAAGCTTTGCGCACGACGGCTCAGGTTATTACACCGTATCAGAAGCTCCCGATAACATACCGTCTCATTTATATTACTTCCGAAAAAAATAATGAGAATTCGGAGCCGTATTCAGTTGATGGTAGTTGGCACGCTCGTCTGGGCGAGTCAATCCTTCTATGTCGCTCATAACGAACTTGTTCAAACCGATTTTCAGTCGACCAAAGATTTAGGAATTTTAGCAAATATCGAGATTGACGAAGCATCAGGTATGGTTGCGTCCTATCGAAATGCAGGGCACTATTGGGTGATTAACGACTCCAAGGACTTGAATCGCATGTTTTTAGTCAGTGAGTCAGGTCAAGGTAAAGCGGAATTCACCTTATTGGGCCTTCAAAATAGAGATTGGGAAGCCATGGGTCGCTGGCAAAACCGAACCGGTCAAACCTATTTATATGTTGCAGATATCGGTGATAATTTTGCCCAAAATGCGAGTTATCAAGTACACCGTTTCTTAGAACCCTCTCTACAATTAACCGATCCACTTCGCCGGGTTATTCATGCCACCCAACGTGTTGAATTTACCTTGCCGGATGGTGCTCGAGATATGGAATGCATGTTGATCGACCAGAAAAGTGGAGATTTATTCTTCATAAGCAAACGAGAAGATCATAAACGATTGTATCGAATTCCCGCAGATGCCTTCGCTAAATCCGGAATTCAGCAGGCGGAATTTATCAGTGAATTGAATTTTTCGGTGCCGACTTCTGATGTGGGCCTCTTGAAGCAATTGTATTATATCACGGATGGGAATGTAGCTTCTTCCAATGAGGAAATTATCATCCGTAATTACCTGGAAATCTACTATTGGAAAAAGAAACCTGAGGAGAGTATCGCCGATGCGTTACGCCGTAAACCTCGGATCGTTCCAAGTGTCCTGGAACCGCAGGGAGAGGCCTTGGCTTTCGATGGTTTAAATAAGGGTTATGCGACCATTTCGGAAGTAGCAACCCTCTCTAGTCCGGCCCATCTGTTTTATACCGCTAAGCGATAATCATCAGTTTCGCGAAACTCAATAACAAGGTTTTTTCGCCCACGCCTTGCTCAAACAAGATATGTGCCTTGCGCTCCGCACCATTGACCTCTAATTTTTGTATCGTTCCAAATCCAAATTTCTGATGCTCGACGCGTTGGCCTGCAGCTAGGCTCATCGGATCCGATTGCACGAAGTTCGCCGACGGCACATGCTGGTAATTCGTATTTAACTTTGGCTTTTGAATTAACTGCGCTGCACTGGCACTGGTCGACTTCTCCACAAACCCCGTTTTCTGTACCGGTCGGAAATTGCTGGTATCCTTTTTGCCTGGCGTCTTCGCCATTTTTAAATAAGTGCTATCGAGTTCGTCGATAAAGCGACTCGGTTCGCAGCTCTTCAGACGACCAAATTGGTAACGGGATTCCGCATACGAAATCATCAATTTCTTTTCGGCACGTGTGATGGCCACGTAGAACAAACGACGCTCTTCTTCTAGATCCGCCTGACTTTGCAACATCATTTGACTCGGGAATAAATCTTCCTCAAGTCCCACCAAAAACACGTGTTTAAATTCAAGACCCTTGGCCGAGTGAACCGTCATCAAGGTTACTTTGTCCTTGTCGTTCGGGTCTTCGGTCGTGTCGGCATTCGTCAATAAGGATACCGATTGCAAAAAGGTCGCTAATGATTTATCCTCGTTCTCCTCGGAATCCACGAACTGCTTGATGGCATTAAGTAATTCTTGTACGTTTTGGTAGCGCGCTAATCCCTCAACAGTCTTGTCCTCGTATAATTCACGCACCAAGCCAGAGGTTTTCGCCACATGACTCGCGACCTCGTAGGCATCTTTTTGCTCAACTTCCACCATCAATTTATACGACTTGATCAAGTCGGCAAATTGCTCTATCGGTGCGGTTCCACGAACCCCTTGAAATTGGTTGATGTTCGCCACCACATCCCAAACCGTCGAATTTTGTTCCGCTGCCGTCAGCGCGATTTTGGCGATGGTTGTATCTCCAATACCCCGTTTAGGCAAATTGATAATTCGTTTAAATGCCTCTTCGTCTTGTTGGTTCACCACAAAACGCAAATAGCCCAAGACGTCCTTGATTTCCTTCCGTTGGTAGAAAGACAAACCGCCGATAATCCGGTACTTGATATTTAATCTCCGCAGTGATTCCTCAAACGAACGCGATTGGGCATTCGTACGGTAAAGAATGGCGAAGTCGGAGAAATGTAATCCCTCCTTCTGGCAGGTTTCGAAGATGGTCGAGGCGATAATTCGCCCCTCCTCGTTATCACTTCCTGCGCGAATGATTTCGATTTGGTCTCCATCCTCATTGGAGGTAAAGACATCCTTCTTGAGTTGGTTTTTGTTTCGTGCAATCACGGAATTCGCCACAGCCACGATGGCTTTTGTGGAGCGGTAATTCTCCTCCAGCTTGATGGTCGTCAAATCCGAATAATCGCGTTCGAAGTTCAAGATATTTTGAATATCTGCCCCGCGGAAGGCATAAATACTTTGGGCATCGTCACCCACCACGCAGATGTTTCGGTGAACGGCCGACAGCTTTTTGGTGATCAGGTATTGGGACACGTTGGTATCCTGAAACTCATCCACCATGACGTGCCTAAATTTATGTTGGTACTTATGCAGCACATCC
>JBJTMZ010000184.1:0-3224 GCA_046073805.1 Aquirufa sp. | reverse complement strand
TTCTAATTGTCTTTAAGAGGTGTTTTATCTAGAACTGGATAGTAGAGGGGGGGGAGGTATGAAAGTTGACTTTGTAATGTGAGAAGAGGGATGCTGCCGGGGGTATAACCCGGGCAGCGTCTACCGCACGACCTGCGCTTTCAGGAAATGAACAATCACTTCCAATCCCTTTTCAAAATGATCATTATTGGGAATAACAATATCACAAGATCGCTTATGCGGTCGGATGAATTGCTCATACGTCGGCTTTACGTGGTATTTCCAGCGGTACATGACATCTTGTAAATCATAGCCCCGCTCTTCGTTATCGCGCTTGATGCGCCGTTTTAATTTCACCTTATCCTTTGCATCGATGAAGATCTTCAAATCCAATAATTTGGCAACCTCCGGAAAATGAAAGACGAAAATACCTTCCACCACCAAGATCTTTCGCGGGTGAAAATGCAATAAGTCGGGAACTTTCGATGTGTTATTGAACGTATATTCCGGACGAGAGACAACCTCGCCAGCCCGCAATTTCTCGACATCCGCCGCGAAGGCTTCATCATCGATCGCACCCGGTAAATCGAAATTTTCAATTCCGTTGTGGTCCTTCGTTTGTTCGTGAATCGGTCGGTAATAATTATCCTGGGACAATAGACAAATTTCATCCGCCTGGAATTGCTCCATCAAGCGCTTCAAAAACAAAGTCTTTCCCGACGCACTGCCTCCCGTAATTCCGATGATAAATGGTTTGTCGATGTTGCTCATATAGGCCACAAATTTGCGAAAAGCATCGCTAGGAATCAAGCCTCCCGACTGAATTTTAGGTATTCAGCTTCCTGATCTTTCTTGCAGCGTCGCATTGCTTTCATATCGATGGATTCAAATAGGGCAATCAATTCATCTGCTCGAAACAATTTCTTGCCACATCCCGCATGTATTTCACCCGTTAAAATCTCCTCCACGACTACGCTGCCGTTCTCTTTTAATACTCGTTCGATTTCCTGTAAAACGGCTGATGGATGATCCATTTCATGTAAGCTATTCAACAACCAAATTTGGTCCACCGATTCACGCCCCAAAGGAATATTCGACGCATCCGCATGAAATAATTGAATAGGACTCGTTAGTCTTTGGTCGAATTGCTTTTCGAAATATTCGATGGTCTCGTCAATGTCGGCCCGGTTTAAGACATGGGTATTAGAGTCCAAAAGTAACAATTCCCCTGCCTCGTTTTGAATGACCTGATTGATTTCCCACCAGCCGGCTCCGCAGCCGAGGGATAGGATGCAATCATCGGCCGACCATTCTCCCACCTCGAATAAACTTTTCTCCATGCAGCAAATTATCAATTCTGTTTATCTTTGACAAAAAAAGAATTCAATGGCTCGTTTTATTGCACCCACCGCTAGCGTCATGGGACGCGTAACAATCGGAAATGATGTAAGCATCTGGTACGGCGCCGTCGTGCGCGCGGATGTGGAGGAAATCCACCTCGGCGAAGGCTGTAACATCCAAGATAATGCCGTTTTACACGCCGATGAGGGAGATAAAACCATCATTGGGCCTCGCGTAACGGTGGGACATTCCGCCATCGTTCATGGTGCGGAAATTGGAGAAGGTTCATTGATTGGCATGCATGCCACGGTTTTAAATCGGGCCAAAGTGGGCAAATGCTGTTTGATCGGCGCTCATGCGCTCGTGACCGCCGGAATGGAAATTCCGGATTATTCCCTGGTTTTGGGTAGTCCAGCCAAAGTGGTCAAAACCCTCAATCCCGAGCAAATCGAGGCCTTGAAACATGGGGCAGACCACTACATCAAAATGGGTGCCAAACACGCCGCCGGCGAATTTCCATTGATTAAGTCATGATTGAATTGATCCTCATCCGACATGCACATGCGGGCCCCTATACCTTGCCTGATGAAGCTCGAAAGCTTTCGTCGCAGGGTTTGGAGGAGGCGCGCCAACTGAAGCCTAAATTGGAAGGTATGCCAGAAGGACATTGGTTGGTTTCTTCGGTCGCAAGGACCCGACAAACCTTTGAGCTGATCAGCGAATCAAGCGCGGAATTTTCTGAGTCTTGGTACCATGCTTCGGGTCCCGCTTATTTGGAAATGATTCAGCAGCGAAGTGAAAAGGTGATTTATTTGGTGGCTCACAATCCGTCGATCTCGTATTTAGCCTCTTATTTTTCCGGGGAACAAATTCAGATGGAGACAGCCAATTGCGTACATTTGCAATGGCCTACGCTCGATTCCTGGAAAGAAGTCACCCGCGGCAGTGCCATCGTTCAAACATGTATCTAATATGAAGAATCAAAAAATATTCCGTTGGGTCATCATCCTATTCACCCTGTTGATGATCGGTTTGGCGATCGATATGGCGCGGAATACCACGGCGCCGTGGAACAAGAAGAAGGTGGTGAGAACTAAGAGTTGAGAACTAAGAGTTGAGAGTTAAGAACTAAGAATTAATAGGGTATTTTTTGTTCCCTTATTGAATGAGACTTGGGATTTATACTTCATTAGTGATTTAGAGCCATCTACCCCAAAAACATTAACTCTTAGTTCTTAGTTCTTACCTCTTCGTTCTAAAGAACGGATTCCACATGTTTCAAATGATGCACGGAGTGCCAAGCATAAATCCCTAACACGCGATCCAATCGATAGCTAATCCCACGCTCCGGGTGGAAATAAGTCTTTGACCAATCCGATTCTTGCATCGTCTTCATCAAATATACCCAACGCAAGTGGATGTATTTGATACCCTCAATCGACCACTGAATAGGTGCCTCGTTGCCGTCAGGCATTTCTGCCCACGTGTTTTCATCATAAGGTTTGATGGTCGGGTTATCTTCCGTCAACGCCATCTTAAATCGGATGTACGAATTAATGTGGCTGTCGTAGAGGTGGTGGATGACATTGCGGGCCGACCAGCCTCCTTCGCGGTAGGGTTTCTCCAAAAGCGTTTCATCAACTCCGTCTAGCAAAGCTGCTAATTGCCCCGGAAGATCCTCGATGGTTTGAATCCACTCCGCACGCAATTCTGGCGTGATGATTTCAGGTGCAGAAAATTTACCGATCGGGTATTGTAGCGGATTGAGTTCCATATTAATTCGTATAAAATGCGGTGATATCTGCCCCCGCTTGACGCGTATGAGCAATCAAGGGATGTACTCCTTGATGAATACTATCTAATAATTCTTTGTGGCTGTCTTTGGCCAACTGTGCCGTGTGCAA
>JBJTMZ010000183.1:0-4673 GCA_046073805.1 Aquirufa sp. | reverse complement strand
AACCTATACCATGAATCCGAACCATTGCATTTCCCCCGGGCGAATTATCATTTCCTACTTGTACGCCTGCGGCCTGTCCCTGCAATTTTTGCTGGATTGAGGCGGCATTCGTCTGGCTTAACTTTTCTCGGCCGATAATTTTACCTTCGGAATTTGTTTTCTCCTCTGTGACGATGGTTGGGAATATTTGTAAACCTATCCCGCGCGCTCCCTGTGCATTCCGACCATTTAAGACCTTTACTTGCGCTATTTGATTCAAAGCGATGATACTTGTGTCTCTAAATTCTTGTGGATTAAGTTTGGTTGCGGATTCATACCAAAATACGTTGAGCGTGTCGTTTTTAATTATAACGCGCTGGTTCGGGCTTGAGAAATATTGCTCAATAAGGCCGGGTATTTCAATTTGTTGGGCCCAGACATTTGTTTGAATCAACAAGAAAACAAGGAGCTTTTTCATGCGTTGATTTCGCCTAGTTTCTCATACGAGAGAATCATCGAACGAACGTTATGGTAGTTTATTTTCCAATTATGTGCCATGTGTCGCCAGATGGGTTCGCCCTCGCGGGTCATCAATGGCCACCATTCCCCTGTATTCCGATTAATCATCTTGTCGAAAACAAAACGATGTACCTGTTTGTGGGCATCCAAAAACCGGGTGTCTTGGGTTAGTTTGTAGGCATCTAACATCCCAATTAGCATTTCGGCTTGTTGCCAAAACTCTTTCTCATAATCCGACGCTTCGCCCGTGTGTGAGCCTTCTACATAGACTCCGCCATATTCCCAATCAATTCCGTGATCTAGGGCATGATAAAAGGCCTTCTCCAAATTTGGGCGATATTTTTCAATATCAAAACCACCTATTTTGATGGCATGCATGAGCAGCCAACCGAATTCTGCATTGTGGCCGTAAGACGTATTGTCGGTCGAGGAAGCCTTTTGCCCTCCATCCGCAAAACGATCCCATCCCCAAACTACATCAAATTTGATTTGTGGTGCGACCGACCAATCCGCCCAAAATTGCGGAATGCCCGTGCCCGTCACGGGGTGCATGATTTTCTGAATTAAAATATCCATGGACTCTTCTAATTTCCGGCGATGCAGGGATTTTCCGCTAGCCTCATAGAGTGTCGTGAAGGCCTCCATTAAATGCATGTGAACATCCAAGGTTTTTCGATCACCGCCTGGCGAACCAGGCCCCATCAAGGACCAATCCTCATCGAAAAATTCCCAATAGCCACCATAATTCGTATCAACCGCATGTTTTTGTAGAAGATCAAAAACCTTTTCGGCATATTCCAATCCGATCGGATCGCCGGATGCAAGCGTATATTCACTTAAGCTGTAAATGACAAAGCTATGGCCATAGCCTATTTTTTGTTTGTTGATCGGATTGCCAGCTCTGTCGACCATCCAATAAAAACCCCCATGAGTTGAATCCCACATGTTGTTTAGAAGAAATTGAACGCCGTTTTTGGCCATCTCCAACATCACCTCTCCGCCAAAACCGTGGCGATAGGCCTGAGAATACGTGAAAATGGAACGTGTTTGAGCAATCAAAGATTTCTCATCCTTACCCGTATCATTTCCAAATTCGTCAAAATGCGTAATGAATCCTCCATTTACCGGATCAATGGTCCGCTGAATCCAAAAGGGCAATAATGCTTTTTCCGTGTACTCCTTAATTTCTTGTTGCATGATAGGTTTGTATAATTTCGTTCGCTTGGGCGCTGCCCGTTTCTCCAATTTTATGTATGGTCACATGGACGGCTAAACTAGCGAGGGCACAGGCCTCTTCGATGCTAGCCCCTGCGGCTCTGGCCGCACTAAAGGCCGCGACGACCATGTCGCCGGCTCCAACCGTATCAATTGAACCTTGAGCAGGAATGGCTTTTTCCCAATGGAATTCACTCGGAGAGGCATAAATCATGCCTTGTTCGCCCAATGTCAATAAGACGGGTTTTCCACGTTTATTTACCCAAGATTTAACAGCACTTTCAATCGTTGAATCCGAATTGATAATTTTTTGGAACTCCGCTTCATTCACCTTTAAAATTACTTCATTTGCATAAGCTCCCAGGCTACGCAAATCTGCGATTGCCTTTTCATTGGTGAATTTCTGTAAGAATTCGAGCGTGGCCTGATTCAGCAGGGGTGTATGGAATTGTTCGTTGATGATTACCCAATCGTAATTTTCAATTCGTATCGCTAATTCATGGATAGCCTCCAATCCGTAATTTTGAAAGTTTTCGTTTCGGGTACCGAAATCCAAACGGTTTTGTTCGATACCTTTTTGCATCGGTTTACTGTAGGTGGGGGTATCTAGGCCAACTTTCGCCTTCAGAAAATCAGTGTTTATGTTTAACGCATGCGCTAAGTGAGCTATTTCCCGACCGAATACATCGTCTCCACGAAGGCCATATGCATCTACTTGGACGCCCAAATGTGCTAAATTTTTGGCCACATTACCTGCGCCACCTAATGATGTTTGTGATTGGGAGGCATGTTGGACTTCCTTGCCCGTCTCAATGCTGATTTCTCCCGTATCCGGATTAAATTGAAAATAGAAATCCAAGGCAAAGTCGCCAATGACCGCGATACGTAATTGGCTGATTTGAGCCAATAAGTCCTCTAATCGCTTGGAATTCATGTTGATAGGTTTAATGCTTGAAATGTACAAAAAAAATGGATTGGGGCAAATAACTAGCCCACTCCCTTTTAAGCTTTGGCAATCCTGCTAGGTTTGCCAAAGCTAGCAGTTGGTTGTCAAATTTTGACTTCTGAAACTGATAAATTCTCCCTGATTTTCCTTAATTTTAAGCTTCTTTTTACCCTTAACTACAATTGTTTTGGCTTTAATTAAATCTATTTCAGGTATTCGTGGTACCATCGGTGGAAAACCCGGTGATGGCCTTAGTCCCATTGATGTGGTGAGCTTCGCGGCTGCCTATGGTTCTTGGTTGAAAAGTACAGGGCCATCTTCCAACCAAATTGTTCTCGGTCGGGATGCCCGTATCTCCGGTTACATGGTTTCTTCGCTCGTTGCGAATACGCTCATTGGGTTAGGATGGGATGTGTTGGATATTGGTCTTTCTACTACCCCAACCGTCGAATTGGCGGTGCCTTGGACGAAGTCGGCCGGTGGAATTATCATCACTGCGAGCCATAATCCTGCGCAATGGAATGCCTTGAAATTGTTAAATGCTGCCGGCGAGTTTATCTCGGATGAGGACGGAAAGGCTTTGTTGAAATTGGCAGAGAATCAGGATTTTCATTTTGTGGAAGTTGGCCAATTGGGTAAAATCACAGAAGATGCTAGTTTTTTACAGCAACATATTGACCATGTTTTGGGGCTTCGTTGGGTCGATCAACCCGCTATTCAAGAGAAAAACTTTAAGGTATTGGTGGATGCGGTAAATTCGACGGGCGGTATCGTCGTTCCGCAATTATTGAATGCCTTGGGTGTACATCAAGTGGATGTGATCTTTGGTGAGCCCAACGGGCATTTTGGACATAATCCAGAACCTCTACCGGAAAACTTGACGGATATGATCGCGCGAATGAAGTCAGGTAACTATGATTTGGGTATTGTCGTAGATCCTGATGTCGATCGTTTGTGTTTCATTTCCGAAGATGGTACACCTTTTGGAGAGGAGTATACGCTGGTGGCGGTTGCCGACTATATTATATCGAAGGAAAAAGGGAATACGGTTTCAAATCTTTCCTCGACGCGAGCTTTGGCGGATGTAACAAACCGACATGGAGGTCAATATTTCGCGGCTGCAGTTGGGGAGGTGAATGTCGTAACCCAAATGAAAGCAGAAAATGCGATTATTGGGGGCGAAGGAAATGGGGGAGTTATTTTCCCAGAGTCGCATTACGGTCGGGATGCCTTAGTGGGAATCGGATTATTTTTGACGCATTTAGCCTATAAGAACAAGTCTGTAAGTGCATTGCGTGCCGAATATCCGTCTTACATCATGTCAAAAAATAAGATCGAACTTTCCGCTGATTTAAATGTGGATTTGATTTTGGCGACCGTAGCGGAGCAATTTAAAGATGAAAAGGTGAATACCATTGATGGAGTAAAGATCGACTTTGCAGATCGCTGGGTTCATTTACGCAAATCAAATACGGAGCCGATTATTCGAATTTATTCAGAGGCACCTACCGAAAAAGAAGCCAATGAGTTGGCCGAAAAAATCATGCAGGTGATTCGAAGCATTGCCGGCAAATAAGAAGAACATGACATCAACAACGAAAACACCTATTTACTTAGACAATGCGGCAACTACGCCGGTGGACCCCTTGGTTTGGCAGGAAATGCAGCCATTGTTTGAGCAATTCACCGCGAATCCCTCGTCGATACATTCACATGGCCGACAAGCGAAAGTGATTGTGGAGAAGGCGCGTAAAACAGTCGCATCGCTTTTGAATGCTTCGCCGGCAGAGATATTCTTCACCTCCGGAGGTACGGAGGCGGATAATACGGTCATCCAATCTGCTGTTTTATATGGTGGTGTTAAGACAATTATTACCTCGCCATTGGAACACCATGCGGTTTTACACACGGCGGAGGCATGGGGGAAATTGGGTTTGGCTGAAGTGAAATTGGTCAACATCAATTCAGATGGAGATATTGATTTAGCCCATTTAGAGCGTCTTTTAGCCGAGAG
>JBJTMZ010000182.1:0-3770 GCA_046073805.1 Aquirufa sp. | reverse complement strand
AGCGCAATTGCACAAGCGTTGAATCAAAATTCTTTTGATGCAGATAAACATTCGTTAACAGCAATGCCAATTGGCCTTGCTCCGGGTTTTTTCGCTGTAGATTTAACAATTCGAGTTTTACAGAATCGGATTGACTGAGCTCCCAAGCTACATCCATCTGTTCCCAAGAAAGCAACAGCTCCTCATCATCCAATTCCACTAACCGCAGGCCAGCTTGTAAAGCTTTCATCAATTGCTTTTGCTTTAAATAAATAAATGCCTTGGTTCGGATGATGGCAGGATACTCCCCCACATAATGATCCGCCCGATCAAGTGCCTCTAAGGCGAGGTTGCCTTGCTCCGACCACAAATAGGCTTGCGCCAAAAGTAGATTTACCTCCGGATGACCCTCATCGTACTGACTTATTTTATTCAAACATGTAATGGCCGCTGAAATTTGTCGGTCAGCCAGCAACTGCTCCGCATAAAAAAGCCCATAATCAAGCGAATAAGGAGACAATTCATGGGCTTTGCGCGCATAGATTAAGGTGCGGGGAATATTTTTCTCCAGCAAATAGGCCTTGGCTAAATAGAATGCGATGGCGGGTTCTTGGGGTGAGGCGGCCGACAAACTTTCCCAAACCAGGATTGCCTCCGCATAATCCTCCTTCATGTAGTGCCGCATCCCTTCTTGGAAAAGGGCCTCTTGTGCCGACTTGGATGATACGACTCTCTGACTCTGTGCATTGGAGACGATAGCCCAACCAAGCATGCAACACAGCAAGCACATTCGAAGCATAAAAACCCAAGGTTTATTGCGCATGATTTAGAGAGTCAGCAACTGTTGATTTAACTGAGCCAACCAAGCGCGGGCCCCTTTTTGATTCCAGTGGGAATCCGATTTGAAAAAATACTGTTTACCTCCCACCATTAACGGTTTCGTCGGATCCAATAAGCGAACTTTGTCCCCTAATACCGTCGTCAATTTAGGCACGAACTGATTGCTTGCCTTGGACTCGGTTTTGGTAAAAACGATAGGGTTTGGAATGATAACAAAAATCACTTCGTCATAGCCTTTGGATTTGGCGTATTGATTCATAACCAACATGCGATCACCTAATTCATGAAGTTCATCTTTCGTCATGGGATAAAAGGAGCTTGATCGCTGCGTGGAATCCACCGTCTCGCGCATGTATAGAAATTCCCCATTTTCTGAGATCGCTACATCCGTGGACGAACGATTAAATACCTCCAAATTAATAATCGCTTTAAGGGATTTCAAAGGACTAAACAATTGTTGATTGAAAATCGTGAAATCCAAATTTTGCTCCAATTGCGGATGATAGATATGCTCAAAAAGAAATTCATTAAATGAATCGTACCATGGCTTATCGTTTGTAACCTGTTCCAATTTTGGCTTCAATCGATCCAAGTTTAATATCATCCATGCATTTCGCTCCACCGTCTCAATGAGTAATACTTTTTTGTTTCCACTTGGACGGACACACAGAGGTTCCAAATTACTGTCCGACCATCTCCGAAAAGTCACCTCTTTCGCGCGCACAAAGTTAGACGTGTCCATCTGAACATAACTGAAAAGGTAACTATCGCCCAAAATTGTTAAATCAATATCACGGTTTCCATCAAAAAGGGCTTGGTTTCGAATCAAAGTGGTGTCTTTATACAGTCGGAAAGCAGGTAAGTATGACAAACCATACAAATCCCCAAATCGGTATTTATCCGAACCCAGCAGGCCGTCGTCTTGGTATCGTTCATGAGAAAGCCAACGCATCGCAGGTTCCGAGCTACTCAATCCGAGTACCCCCAAGAAAAAAAGCAACACACTAAAGGCTAATACTTTTCTCATTAAAACTGAAAATAGATAAACTGTTTCAAATTAAATACCCCAAAGAAATAAATTAGGAGCACGATAACTGGCAGGGTAAACCAAAAATAAGGCAACTTCTTCGGCTGTAACTTATCCCAAATCTGTAATCCAAGGATCAAACCTAGACAAAAAATTACCTCATTCAAATGCATACCCAATGGGGCATCCGACTGCCAATGAAATAAACGCGTGAAATAAATTTTTATTTGCGAAAAGTGTGGAATCCGGAAAAATACCCAAGCTAAAGAGACCAAAACAAATGTCCAGATTTGAAATAAGCGTAGTGATATACCGCTTGCCTTGTCAGGGGAAAGGGATGGAACATATCGACTGATCGTTAAACCGATCAATTGAAAAACCCCGTGCAAAGCTCCCCAGATGACAAAGTTCCAACTTGCCCCATGCCAAAATCCGGAAATAACAAAAACAATCAAGATATTCAAATACCACCGCGGTACCGACACCCGATTCCCTCCTAACGAAAAATACACATAGTCCTTAAACCAGGTCGACAAAGATATATGCCAACGGCGCCAAAAATCCGGGATGGATTTCGCAGTATAAGGCGCATTAAAATTAGTCATCAAATCAAAACCCATCACCTTCGCTGCACCAATCGCCATATCCGAATATCCCGAAAAATCACAGTAAATCTGAAAGGAATAAAACACCGATGCTAAAATCAAATTGGAACCCGATTGAATCGCGAGACTGCCATATACGGAATCGACCAAAATTGCTAAGCGATCGGCAATCACGACCTTTTTAAAAAGTCCCTGAAGCATTTGAAACAAACCTGCCTGAACGCGGGCGGTATCCCAACAGTGTTCACGATAAAATTGATGAATCAAGTTTTGAGGACGCTCAATCGGACCTGCTACCAGCTGGGGATAAAACATCACATACAAGCAATAAATTCCAAAATTTCGTTCCGCTTTTTGATGCCCACGATAAACCTCAATCGTATAACTCATCGCTTGAAAGGTGTGAAACGAAAGTCCGATGGGAAGTAAAATGGATAAGGTTGGGAAGTGCCAAGAGTAGCCCAATAAATCAGCCACAGCAGTCAAATTTCCCGTGAAGAATCCGAAATATTTGAAAAAAGCTAATACACCAATATTGGCCAGAAGGCTCGCCGCTAAAAAAAGTTTTTTTGATCTGCCTTCAAATTTCTCCAAATAGATCCCCGCATAATAATCGACGATAATCGTAAAGCCCAAAATACCTAGGTAAACGGGCTGAAATGCCATGTAAAAATAGCAAGAGGCCGCCAACAAAAGGATCCAACGAAAACGATGAGCCAATAAAAAATAGGCGGAGGTAACAATTCCAAAAAACACCAAAAATTGCAAGGAATTGAATACCATCGGCTATTCGTTTACGACCTGAATTTGCGCATATAAATGAACATCGTCCATCACTAATTCGGATTTTTCGCCAGAAAGAGTTGGCTCAATCGAAATACGCAAAGCCTGAACTTCTTGCTGAATATAAGCACCAAACACCTGAATGCTTTCCATCCAAGCCGCAGGACCTTGTTCCACCACAATGGCAATCTTATCGACCACATCAAATCCTGAATCCTTACGCAGATTTTGAATACGATTCACAAACTCACGAGCCATTCCTTCTTGGACTAATTCTGGCGTTAAGGTATTGTCCAAGGCAATCGTCAATCCTGCTTCTGAGGCTGTCAAGTAACCTGGCATGTCCTCGGTAACAATCTCAATATCCCCTAAAGCAATCTCAAAACCCTGTAAACTTGCCGAACCTGCCGTTTCAATTTGAGCTAAATCCGAGGCCTGCATGTTCGTTATTACCTCGGCAACCGCCTTCATGTCTTTTCCAAATTTCGGACCCAAGGCCTTGAAGTTCGGTTTTACTTTTTTGCTCAATACGCCGG
>JBJTMZ010000181.1:0-6694 GCA_046073805.1 Aquirufa sp. | reverse complement strand
GTCGTATCAATCAACGGTTTCTTGTTTGACTTGACGGATTCCGTTTGGCTATAAACTTTTAAGCCCATCAGACACAAGCCAAGAAAAAGCACTTTATTTAATTTCATGCCAAGTGTGAACGTACATCGCTCAAAAATATTTCTCAAAAATAGGAATTTAAATGATTAGCTAGGGTAGTTTATGTATTTTTGCAAGGTTTTTCACGAGGTTTACCTCCCAGATTATACATGCATTGAAAAAGGACGCAAAAATATACGTAGCCGGACACCGTGGAATGGTGGGTTCCGCCATTGTTCGACAATTAGAGGCCCACGGGTATCCGCATATCATTGTTCGCACATCCAAGGAATTGGATTTACGGAACCAACAAGCCGTTGCGGATTTTTTTCAAACTGAAAAACCCGATTATGTCTTTTTAGCGGCCGCTAAAGTGGGGGGAATTGTGGCAAATAACACTTATCGCGCGGATTTTTTGTATGAGAATTTAGCGATTCAAAACAACGTCATTCATGCCGCACATTTGAACCAAGTAAGCAAATTGATGTTTCTGGGTTCGTCGTGTATTTATCCTAAAATGGCTCCACAGCCTTTGAAGGAGTCATATCTCTTAAGTGGGTATTTAGAGCCAACGAACGAGCCCTATGCGATTGCCAAAATTGCCGGCATTAAAATGTGTGAGGCTTATCGGGCACAATACGGTTGCGATTTTATTTCGGTCATGCCAACGAATTTATATGGCCCAAATGATAATTATGACCTCCAGAATTCACATGTTTTACCTGCAATGATTCGCAAGTTTCATGAAGCGAAAGAGCGCGGGGATTCGAGCATGGAGCTTTGGGGCACAGGTTCACCGATGCGTGAGTTTTTATATGCGGATGATTTAGCGGCGGCCTGTCTTTTTCTAATGGAAAATTACAGCGATCCTGAATTAGTGAACATCGGAACTGGGGTGGATGTAACCATCAAAGAATTAGCCGAAACGGTGAAAGAAATTGTTGGATTTGACGGAGAGATTCGTTGGGATGTTTCGAAACCCGATGGCACACCAAGGAAATTGATGGATGTTTCAAAATTACACCAACTGGGATGGAAACATTCCGTTGAATTAGCCGACGGAATTCGTTTGGCCTATCAAGACTTTTTAGCGAATGTCGAGCTACGCAAATAATGGAGAAAACGGATTGGTTTAGTACGTGGTTTGATTCTCCCTATTATCACATTCTTTACGCGAGTCGGGACGATCGTGAGGCCGAGCAATTTATTCGTGTGTTGCAATCTCACCTTGCCATTCCTGCGGGGGCACTCGTTCTGGACGCCGCCTGTGGAAAGGGTCGTCATGCTCGGACTTTGCAACAGCTTGGTTTACAGGTGGATGCATTTGACTTGTCGCCGAGTAATATCGAGGAGGCCAACAAAGTCGCCAATGATCAGCTTCATTTTTTTGTGCATGATATTCGGGAGCCATTGCCCAAGCAAGTACGATATGACGTCGTTTTTAATTTTTTCACCAGTTTTGGGTATTTCGATGATCCGGTAGATAATGCTCGGGCATTTCAAACATTTGCCGGAGGGTTGAAATCCAAGGGGACCTTGGTGATGGACTTTTTAAACCCAACGTACATCCTGGCAAATCTTGTGCCCGAAGAAACGCTGCATCGTGGAGGAATTGATTTTCACATTAAGCGATGGGAAGAAAAAGGGTTTTTATACAAGTCGATTACCTTTGAAGATCAAGGACAGGCCTATTCATTTCAAGAAAAAGTGGAGCTGATTTCAAAAGAGGATTTTCTTCGCTATGCGGAGGCTGCTGGATTGCATTTCATGAATTTGGTCGGAGATTATACTTTAGCTAAGTTTGATGCGCAAACTTCCCCTCGGATGATTTTCTTCTGGGGCAAACCTTAATGCTATGTCTTCTTTTCGTGCCCTGTTAACGGAGATTAATCCCGATGGTAAAGCGCATACCCAAGTTCAGTCGATCGATTTTTCATTTTTACCTGAGCATCCGGTTTCAATTCGTGTCGAATATTCTTCCCTGAATTACAAAGATGCTTTGTCGGCCAGTGGCCACAAGGGGATCACACGTAATTTCCCTCATATTCCGGGTATCGATGCTGCGGGAATTGTAGAGGAAGATCTTTCAGGGCATTTTGCCAAAGGCACCCGCGTTTTAGTTACCGGTTTTGATTTAGGCATGAATACACATGGCGGCTTATCGGAATATATTCGCGTTCCTGCCGACTGGGTAATTGAACTTCCTTCGGGTCTTGATGCTAAGGTGGCGATGCAATGGGGCACGGCAGGTTTAACTGCTGCGATGGCAGTTGAGGCATTAATTTCCAATCAAATTACGCCAGACCGCGGCGAAATTCTTGTTACAGGTGCTTCGGGTGGCGTGGGTATGATGAGTATTAAGCTGTTAAATCACCTAGGTTATTCTGTTGTCGCATTAAGTGGGAAACCGGAACTAGAATCTCGGTTAATCGCCGCAGGTGCATCGCGCGTTATTTCGCGCCAACAATTTGCTGAAGAACCTCCGCGTGCCTTATATTCCATGGATTTTGCAGGGGCGGTTGATACATTAGGTGGAGATTATTTAGTTCAGGTGGTAAAACGACTCAAATTTGGGGGTGCCGTTGCGGTATGTGGGATGGCAGCCGGTGTAGAATTGCCCATGCAAGTTTATCCTTTTATTCTTCGTGGCGTGCGAATGTTGGGTATCTATTCCGCGGACTCTCCGTTAAGTTATAAACAATCTTTGTGGGATAAAATTGCGAATGAATGGTCTTTGGTCCTTGATGATTTAGTGCACGAGATTTCCCTAGACGAGGTTCCTGCAACGCTTGAGGCCATGTTGGCCGCCCAAACAAGTGGCCGTTATTTGGTTAAAATTTAACGAACTTAATTCCTTGGATTGTTGGTATTTCGGGAAGTTGAATAAAGTAAGTGCCATTTGGAAGTTGGCCAACGTCCATGCTCATTGTTCGATCTTTGGGTGTGACTATTTCATCTCGAATCAATTGACCTTGTAGATTCCACAACTGAACCCGGAGCTTATTCAAAGCAACGATAGCATCTGGAAGTCCTAAAATGATTTCCTTTTGAGTGGGATTCGGGAAGGCGCTCAGTTGGAGATAGGGGTTTGGTTCCTCCGTAGACAAAATGCGAATCGTATAATTTTCAGAGTTAGCCAAACAGCCATTGATATCGGTTAATTTAATGGAATAACTGCCGGCTTGGATGGGAACATAGGTAAGTGAGGTCGCTCCTGGAATCGCATTCCCATCTACATACCATTGCATATTCGTGCCAGGTGATGATTTTAACATGCCATCCGAATAGGATAATAATGGGGCAAGAGGATTCGTGTATCGAATGGTCAGTCCGCTACTCACATTCGTACAGTTACCATTAGAAACTTGGGCTTGATAAACGCCCGCTTTGTTAGCTGAAAATTGAGCTTGCGTGGCACCACTGATTTCTTTTCCATCAAGTAACCACTGAATGGCCGCATTGGGGCTAACCGTTGCTGTAATCGACTTGGCTTCATTTGAACAAATGGTTAGGTTCCCTGCTGGACTAATCGATGCTGAAGGGCTCGGGCTGGAACTAACCGTTATTGAGCTACGCGGACTTGGACATCCAATCGATTTGAATTTCATGTCGTAGAAATAGTAATAACCCGTCGTGATCGGAGCTCCATTAAATTTAGCACCGGTCATGGAAAGGATATTGGGAATCGTGTAAGGATATCCAATATTAGTCGGAGCATTTACCGTATCGGCTAAACTACGATTACTACGAAAAATACTTGCTCCATTGGAACATGCTTGGGTTAAGCGGTAAGTCCCCGCTTTGGGGAATGGTAAGTTGAAATAGACGACTTGCCCCGGGTCATTTTTATCGTCAATTAATTGACTATTTACTTTTGTCGAGTTGCTCTGAGTTCGCGTTGCTTCAACCTCCTTGGTTACCGATGCGATGAGTTCACCCGTGGCATCATCTACCACACTGAATGTAATTGTGCCAGAGGTGCCCACGTAAATTCGCGCGCTTTCCAGGACAATTGGGCTTTTTATTTCGATAATGGGTTCGGGCCCAAAATTGCTGTAGTAAGACCCGGAACCATATACGGATTTCGTGCTTGGTTGAAGACTCCCGGCGAAATCGGCCTGAGCCACGGTGTAGGTTGCTGATGCCGGCAGGCTAATTTTAGCTCCCGCTCCTGCCAACGTGTTATTGGAATACCACAAGGCACCTTCACTTGAGGCTGTTAGATTGACCAAAGTTCCCGGCGTGCACTGCGTTCCTTGAGCAATTGGCGCTTGTGGATTTTCAATTGTTTGAAGTAGTTTGATCGTATTGTTTTGGCTGTATTGATCAGTACCCAAAAGATTTTTTAACTCAAATGAATAGTTTTTCCCAGCTTCTAATATGCCATCCCCTTGTAAGCCGAGTTCCTTTTCTTGTCCTGGATTGATCTGATTCAAGCTCCCCTTGAGCGTGCTCAACAAGCTGCCGTTCGACATGACCGCAACCTCGATAGGAATATTTACTTGCGCTTTACTTCCCGCATTTTTTAGTCGGGCGACCAGATTTATTTTTCCACTCGTTTGGCAAAAACTACCCGTCGTGGTAGATAAACTCAATGCAGCAATGTCATTGGAAGCTTGGGTGATTTGGATGCTTGTTTCAAATATTTGGCCATTGGTCAGGTTACTACAATTGCCGGAAATGGCATCATACGAAGTGATAATCCTTAATTTGTAGCGCTGCCCAATTTGGGCAATTGGGGGTACTTTGATGGACACCGGCAGTGAGCTTGTTCGTATGTCATTCGATGCGCTTAGGATTTCGTCCTGATCATCAAAATCTCCGTCTTGATTCCAGTCGACCAATGCTCGTACATTTTTGGCCGTTGAATTACTAAATTCGAGGCTTGTACTTTTTGTTTCACCGATTTCAATCGTCATACCTGCACTCGTGCTATCCAATGTATTGGCTACCGATTTGGTATCGCTGACGAATTTACTAATCAAATTTTTCGGAGCGCTTTGGTTAATGGAACAATAGGCGGTGCCGCCAAGCCCAGAAATAAGGAGTGAAAAATCTTGTTGGCCATTCTTTAGCGTCCCTTTATGACTTACACTTACGGTATAGCTTTCCCCGGGAATAGTATTGGGAATAAAGACTTTCTCGACATTGTCAAGGTTATTTACCCCAGGTTTAGCCAATGCGCTCGGGTCTTCCGGATTAAGCGTATAGGGTAAATAGGTTCCTTTGCTATCTTGAATTTTAATGTCGAGGTCATTGATTAATCGAGGACTTCGGTTGTTTAAGGCACTCGTATTAAGTGGCAACACATTACCTTCGGGATCAGTCCACGAAATGGTTGCACTAATATTGCTGGCACCCGATGCGATAAACTTCTCGGAATAGGTACTTCCATTCATTAGAGTTAGTTCACGAACAGCATTTGTCTTGGTAGTGTTTTGAAGGACTTTAGCCGCTTTTTCCATGTTCAATAGCCCCCAGCCACTTTGATAATCAGGGCCTATGGGACCAAAATCCAACGCGGTATGCAACACTAAACCTTTTAGAGTTGCCGCCCGCATGAATTTTCCATTCGTCAACTGATAATACAATTGCTGCAGTAAAAACAAAGATCCTCCTACTTGGGGTGATGACATTGAGGTCCCATCCAATGTTGAATAGGAGTTGTTGGAAACATTGGTCGTTGATAAAATATCTGTCCCCACGCCCATGATATCAGGTTTGATTCGACCATCATCCGTTGGTCCCCAACTCGAAAAGTTGCTTACACGAATTTCGGAGGCAAGACTCGGCGTCCGGTTGATGGATTCTATGGCACCGACCGTTAAAATATTCTTGGCGGTTCCCGTCGTAGAAATAATATCGTAGGCATCGTTTTTGGACCGGACAATATTGGAGGAGTCTTTGGTATTTTTTAAGAAATAATATTCGCCCTTGGTAAAGTCAGGGCCATTTTCGGAACGACTATTTCCCGCAGATTTTGTAATGAGGTAATAGGGGGCATTGAAGGCTATTTTATCAAGTGCCTGTGCATTGCTGTCATAATAACCGAATTTGTAATCCTCAGTCGTACTGACTGCATCATTTCCCCACCATTGCCATTTGTTTTTTGTCGAGTCATAAACCCAACCGGCCTGATAGCCATAGGAATGATTGCTGATTAAGAGGTTGGGAGAGGCCGAGCTGATTTCTGCATTATCATTGTTGTAATCCCACGATTTTAAGCTCGCTCCAAATGCCATTCCTCGTGCGGAGGCGATGACTCCACTCGCGATCATCGTTCCGGCCACGTGCGTCGCATGCAAATCGGTAGAGGACCCCGATTCCTGGTTTTTGACTCTCCCGCCAAATTCCTGATGGGTTGCCAACACACTTCCTCCATCCCAGATGGCGAGTTTCCCGTTCAAGGCATCTAAATTTCCATTCAATGACAAACCCAAAGTCCCGGTACTATATAGCTGGTCTGTTCGGGTAATTTGTGCCGAACGCTGATTATACTCTACGCTTAGGTACAGCGCTTCCCCTAATTCATTGATATGTTGAAGGGCGATTTTCTTGTTCCCTATTTGGTCAAGAACTTTAATGCCTTGTTGTTTTGCCAGCGATTGACTTCGCGTAAATCGAATGGATTGTTGCC
>JBJTMZ010000180.1:0-9853 GCA_046073805.1 Aquirufa sp. | reverse complement strand
ATCGATCAAACCATCCAATTCTTTGATGACTTGGTTGTAATTATTACGGTGTTGGCGATGTTGATGCTGATGCGCTTGTGCAGGCGCATCTTCCTTTGGTAGCGTATTAACATCGACCGGAGCATCTGTCGGGGAAACTTTATCAGCCGCTAAAGGCGCATCACTCGTCACAAAAGAAGTGTCAACTTCCTCAGGTTCGATGATGCCATCAACTTCAATAGGTGCTTCCTCAGCAGCAGGCTTTCCTTTGCGAGGACGAATGTTACGAGCTGGCTTTACAGGAGCAGTTTCCTCTGAAGCTGCTGGGGCTGATTCAGCCACGGGGCTCTCTCCCATCGGTAATAAGGGAGCTTGTTCTTCAGTCGGTTTTTGAATTCTTTGACGCTTAGGACGGTTTGATTGTGCGGATTCGTTATCCATATAAAGGGAAATGTGTTGATATTTTTTGATGAAACAATCCCCAAACTAAATCAATAATGACCTCTTTGACATACGGTAAGCAAATCCATGGGATTGCAGTACAAGAGCGAAATTTGGGAGAATTGTTAACAGAAACGTTTTCGACATTGAAACGTTGTGCAATACTACGTTAGAGTTTGCGGATTGTCAAGGAATATTTCCTGTTTTTGACTCAAATTATCTAAAAACGCATTTTTTACGCGATTTCGACTCGGAATTGCCCCGTCTTTCGTAGTTTTACAGCCAAGATGTCACATTCAAATTCAGCTAAGCAACTTCTGATCAATGCCTTACAAGAGCGCGAAAGCTCGGGGCTTTTGCGATCCTTGAGCTCGGTAGAAGGCATGGTGGACTTTTGCTCGAATGACTACTTGGGGCTGGCAAAAGATAAAAGCTTAGCCGAACAAATCGCGGCTGACCAAGCAGCCTGGCAAGCCATGCAAGAGGAGACGGTTCCCGTCAATGGATCGAGTGGTTCACGCTTGATATCAGGTAATCATCTGTATATGGAGGCGTTTGAAAAGCAATGTGCCGAGCTGCATCAGGCGGAGGCAGCGCTGCTGTTTGGCTCGGGATTTGAGGCAAACTTGGGACTCATCTCAGCCCTCGCACAGAAAGAGCATGTCATATTTTGCGATAAATTATTGCATGCGAGTTTGATTGATGGCCTCCGCTTATCTGCTGCAGAACGGCGTATATTTAAGCACAACTACCTAAATGATTTGATTCATTTGTTGGAACAATATCCTGCTGAGACCATGAAGTGGGTTGTCGTTGAATCCGTTTATTCCATGGATGGCGACATGGCGCCGTTACAAGAACTCATCGAATTAAAACAGAAATATTCATTCGAACTCATCGTAGACGAGGCGCATGCGGGCGGGGTTTACGGTTCGCAAGGGGCCGGTCTATGTGTCGAATTAGGCCTAGAAAACGAAATTTTTGCCCGTGTAGTCACTTTTGGCAAGGCATGGGGTAACGCGGGTGCGGTGGTATTGGGATCAGAAACACTTCGTTCCTATTTGATTAATTTCGCCCGACCGTTTATTTACTCCACAGCGCCTACGCCACACCATGTATTGAGTCTTCAAACAACTTTATCATTTGTTGCGAAGGCAGAAATACAACGTCAATTGTTAAAAGAAACGATTCAATACTTTAAGTCCCTACAAAAATCCGACGCATGGGGTGCAAGTGAAACAGCCATCCAAACCTTTTTTGTCCCAGGGAATGAAGCCGTCCGAGCAGTCGCTAAACATGTACAAGAGGCTGGCTTTGCCGTGAAGCCGATTGTTTACCCAACGGTTCCAAAAGGTAAAGAACGAATTCGAATCACACTCACCGCGAAAACGTCGCGAGCAGATATTCAAACACTCATCAATACCCTAGAAACCCATGCCTAAACAATACATCATCGCAGGAATTGGGACGGAAATAGGTAAAACGGTCTGCTCTGCCATCATTACGAAGGCATTGCAAGCCGACTATTGGAAGCCTATTCAAGCTGGGAATTTGACGGATGGGGATGCCTATTGGGTCCAACAATGGGTTCCGGGCACGGAGGTGCATGCCAGTACGTATGCATTACAAAATCCACTATCACCCCATACCGCAGCTGAATTGGATGGAATTCGAATCGATTTAAATTCGTTTCATTTACCTAAAACAAAGGAGAATTTAATTGTTGAATTGGCTGGCGGAATCATGGTCCCTTTGAATGAAAAGGATACCAACCTAGATTTGATTGAGCGATTAGGCCTACCCGTCATCCTGGTGAGCAAAAATTACTTAGGAAGCATCAATCATACCCTAATGACTTACGAGATTCTAAAATCTCGAAGCATTGAAATCGCAGGAATCGTATTCAATGGCCAAACAAATTCCTCCGGAGAATCGTTTATCCTCCAGTACACGGGGCTTCCGGTCCTATTGCGTGTGAACGAAGAAAAAGAAATTAACCCATCCGTTATTGCTCGATATGCCGACTCATTCAAATGCTAATTTAGCCCAGCGTGATGCCGCGGTGGTTTGGCATCCATTTACTCAGCACCACATCGAACCCTTATCGATTCCCATTACGCATGGAGAAGGAGTCTATTTAATCGATGCAGACGGGAAACGTTACATAGATGCGATTTCATCCTGGTGGGTGAGCATTCACGGACATGCACATCCTTACCTCGCACAAAAAATATACGAGCAGGCACTGAAATTAGAGCAGGTGATTTTTGCGGGATTTACCCACGAACCTGCCATTGAGTTGTCGGAACGACTTTTAGGCCACTTACCCAATAATTTCGAGAAGGTTTTTTTCTCCGATAATGGTAGTACGGCCGTCGAGGTAGGACTGAAGATGGCCTTGCAATTTTTTCACAATCAAGGTCAAACACAAAAACGAAAAATCATCGCATTTGAAGATGCCTACCATGGTGATACGTTTGGTGCGATGAGCGTCGGGGCACCCAGTGCCTTCAATGCACCATTCCAGGATATGCTCTTCGAGGTGGAATTTCTACCAAGTCCTTGTGATGCGCAGGCTTGTATTGAGGCCATGAGGGAGAAAATGAAGCAATCGGCCGACTACGCCGCGTTCATTTTCGAACCACTCATTCAAGGGGCTGGGGGGATGAAAATGTATGCGCCGGAAACATTAGATACGCTGATTGAAATGGCTCATGAAAATCAAATTCTTTGTATCGCCGACGAAATCATGACGGGCTTCGCGCGGACAGGGAAATGGTTTGCGATGGATTATTTAAAGCATAAACCAGATATCGCTTGTTTCTCGAAAGGCCTTACCGGCGGCATGATGGCGATGGGGATTACCACCTGTTCGAATGAGCTATTTGATACATTCTTGTCGGACGACCGCAAAAAAATGCTATTCCATAGCCATTCCTTTACGGCTAATCCGATGGCCTGTGCGGTTTCTTTGGCGAGTTTAGACATCTTGGAGAAACCAGAAACCTGGGAAAACCTTGCCCGTATTCAGGCAAGTCATGAAACTTGGGCGGGAACGCAAATGAATCATCCGGTCATTAAAAACCTCCGCGTAAAAGGTACGATTATTGCCCTCGAATTAGTAGACGATGAAGAAAATGGATACATGCATAGCGTGCGGGATGATGCTTACCAATATTTCCTAAAAAAAGGGATCCTTTTGAGACCCCTAGGAAATACCTTATACATTCTGCCACCTTATTGCATCAGCAACGAGGAACTACAAGTAATCTATTCAGAAATCGAAAACTTCGCTGCTGGATTAATTCGTTAGCTTCGTTGATTGCCAAGAAACCATTTGCCAACGTCCGTCTTCGAAAACAAACACGTCCGTAAAGCGAAGTTTCACAGGAGTCTCTTTGCCATCTGCTGAAAGATTCACTAGGTTAATCACGCCGGTATTGATTCCTGTTTTTCCGTAAACTCGTGTCAACATCTCCGCAGCCTCGATCGAAACATAACTTGATTTTCCAGAGAAAATAGATGCGATATAGGACTCTTTATTATCCGTATTTCCACCTGAATGATGGTAAACTAAATCCTTGTGAAGGACTGCTTCAAGACCAGCACGATCCTTCGCAATCATCACCTTAAATCGGCCCAATTCGGCTGATTTCAACGATTCCACGGTTGGCTTTTGCGCAAAAGTAGCGACAGACATGCAAAAAAATGTGAGTATTAAAAAAATATTTTTCATGTATTAAATTTTAAATTAAAGTCACAAAACTTGTATAACTACTCAAAAGCATCGCGCCAATTTAATAAATTGCGAACCTAAAACCACTTACATGTCACATTTCCAAACGTATTTACTACTTGGATTTCAGCACATTATGAATTGGCAGGCCTTGGATCATATCGTATTTATCCTGGCGATTTCCTGCATTTTTGGTTGGAAAGACATAAAGCAATTGCTCTGGTTAGTCACGGCATTCACAGTGGGACATTCCATTACGCTAGCATTGGCAACCTTAGGATCAATTTCAATCGATGTGGCATGGATTGAATTTCTGATTCCATGCACCATTTTAATTAGGGCCGTTCAGAATTTACGTTTTAAAGAAATGAAAAAGCGAAAAACGAGCGCAATGCCTTATTTCACGGTAATATTTTTTGGTTTGATTCATGGTTTAGGTTTTTCCAACTATTTACAGAGCTTACTAGGAAAGGAATTATCCATTACGGTGCCACTCTTTGCTTTTAACATTGGCCTTGAATTAGGTCAATTAATTATTGTATCCCTAGTTCTACTATTAACATCGACTATCCTGTACCTTACGAATGTAAAACGTAAACATTATGTATGGGTAGTTTCGGGTATCGTTATTGGTTTAGTACTCCCTATGCTCATTGAACGAATTCCATAAAAAAAGCCCAACGTTTCCGCTGGGCTTTTAATGAATGTATATCGACTAGAAATCTTCGTCCATCGAGAATGACATCGATTCTTTATCTGCCATAACCCCAGATTTTTGATATTCCGCCACACGCTTCTCAAAGAAGTTGGTCTTACCTTGTAACGAAATCATTTCCATGAAGTCGAACGGATTTGTCGCATTGTAATGTTTCTTACATCCTAAGGCAACTAACAAACGGTCAGCTACGAATTCGATGTATTGACACATTAACTCCGCATTCATTCCGATTAAGGATACCGGCAAGGCAACGGTTACGAATTCTTTTTCAATCTCAACCGCGTTTAAAATAATCTCATAAATACGCTCTTGAGAAATCTTATTTTTAATGTGATCTGTGTACAATAAACATGCGAAATCACAGTGTAATCCTTCGTCACGCGAGATAAGCTCGTTTGAGAATGATAAACCTGGCATCAAGCCACGCTTCTTCAACCAGAAAATCGAGCAGAATGAACCCGAGAAGAAGATACCTTCAACCGCAGCGAAAGAGATTAGACGCTCCACAAAGTTCGGGCTCTCAATCCACTTCAATGCCCAATCCGCTTTTTTCTTCACGCAATCGATCGTCTCGATAGCACGCAATAAACGATCTTTTTCTTTCGGATCCTGAATGTAAGTATCGATCAACAAGGAGTACGTCTCCGAATGGATGTTCTCCATCATCACTTGGAAGCCATAGAAACATTTCGCCTCCGCGTATTGTACCTCCTTCAAGAAGTTGTTCGCCAAATTTTCGTTCACGATACCATCCGATGCCGCGAAGAAAGCCAAGACATGGGAAATAAAATGACGCTCTCCGTCATTCAACTTTTTCCAATCCGATAAATCTTGTTGCAAATCAATCTCCTCGGCCGTCCAAAATGAGGCTTGGGATTGCTTGTAAAACCGCCAGATATCATCGTGCTTGATCGGAAATAAAACGAAACGATTTGGGTCCTCAACTAAAAGAGGTTCAGGTAAAAGTGCTTTTGACATGTGAGTAATAAATGAATTCGAAATTAAGAATTAATCGCTGAATATCTTCGCTTAGTAAGACAATATTTTAGGCCAAATTGTTTTAAATTTTTTAAAAGAAAAATCCACCCACCTGAACCACCAAGGCAGAGCCATAAGGAGAGGTTTTACTGGCTGAATAATTTAAATCATACATGATATTTAAATTGATTCCTATCTTGGATCCAATCCCAATTCCAACTAAAACTGGATTCGAATAAGGGGCATAGCTGTTTGACATATCACTAAAATTTTCGACCTGAGCCGTCAAAAAACTTTGGCCCAATAATTGAGATAATGCCGGAACATATTGTCGAACAAATAGCCGCTGTCCAAACAAATTGGATGCCTGGGATCCTCGGTAAGCAAAATACTGATAAGTCGCGCCCACACCCACAATGGTTGTATTGGTTGCCATATAGCCAACCATCGGCGAAAGTCCGATGCTGGTCGGGTTACCAAAACTCAATCCCGAGATTCCTCCACCTACATGCAAACGCTGACGAAAAGTCAATTCACTCACATCAGGCTCAACATCCAAATCCCCTCTCGCTCCTTCTTCAGCAATGATAACAGGATCTTGTGCCAAACAATGAAAACTCATGCTGCACAGCAGAATCGCAAAAAATAAGGTAATTGATTTCATTTTATCGCGCCATTTATACGATTATTTATTCCCTTCCCGAACGTATCCCTGGCAAACCAAGAAGGATTGCCTAAGCTTATGGTTGGGTTTATCAAAATTAAAGGATAATTTTGAGATATGAGTTCTCCTGCACCCCAAGATTTCGAAAATATCGACCCAAAATCACACATCATTATCAAAGGTGCCCGTGTACACAACCTTAAAAATGTTGACGTCGCGATTCCAAGAAATAAATTAGTGGTGGTCACCGGTTTATCGGGTTCAGGAAAATCATCATTGGCCTTCGATACCTTATTCGCAGAAGGCCAACGCATGTACGTAGAAAGTCTAAACTCCTATGCTCGCCAATTTCTCGGCCGAATGGAAAAACCGGCCGTCGACTACATCAAAGGTGTCGCTCCGGCGATTGCCATCGAGCAAAAGGTCAATACCAAAAACCCTCGCTCAACCGTAGGTACCACCACAGAGATTTACGATTACCTCAAACTCCTCTTCGCCCGCATCGGAAAGACCATTTCCCCCGTTTCTGGCCAGGAGGTGAAAAAGGATTCGGTCTCGACCATCGTGGATTGGATAATCTCCAACGATCAAAAAAAGGTCTTGATTTTAGCCCCTTTGCTGAATCATCCGGAAAGAAGCCTACTGGAAGAATGCCAACTGCTTATTCAAAAAGGTTATACGCGTTTGAAAGTTGACGCCGATGTGCTGGATTTAGAGGAATTAGTAGAGGACGAGGCAGAACTTAAAAAACTCACAAAAAAAAGAAATGAGATTGCGATTCTCATCGACCGACTTATTGCAAACTCCGACGAAGAAACTGTTTTTCGTTTAGGGGACTCCGTGCAGACGGCTTATTTCGAAGGCGATGGCGTTTGTTGGGTCGAAGTACAAGACCAAAAACGCAAAACCTTTTCCAATAAATTCGAACTCGACGGCATGGCCTTCGAAGAACCAAGCTTGAATTTATTTTCGTTCAACAATCCCTACGGGGCTTGCCGGAACTGTGAAGGCTACGGAAAAGTCCTTGGACTGGACCCGGAACTGGTTTTCCCAGACCATGACCTTTCGGTCTACGAAGGTGCTATCGCGCCATGGCGCAGCGAACGCATGAGCGAATGGTTGCACCCTTTGCTTCGCAATGGAATCCATTTTGATTTTCCTATTCATCGTCCCTACAAGGATTTGACCGACAAGGAAAAACAATTGCTTTGGAAAGGAAATAAATATTTTGCCGGATTAACCCATTTTTTCGATCACCTCGAAAAAGAAACCTATAAGATTCAGTACCGAGTTCTCTTATCCCGCTACCGCGGAAAGACGAACTGTCCCGAATGCCAAGGCTCACGCCTCCGTGGGGACGCGGGTTATGTAAAGATAAACGGAGCTTCCATCATCGACATGGTACTTTGGCCAATTTCCAAAGTCAAAGACTTCTTCGATCAACTAAAATTAAGCGAGACCGATACGGCCGTTGCCAAACGCATACTCATCGAAATCAAAAACCGATTAGACTATATGAATCGGGTGGGTTTGGGGTATTTGACTTTGAACCGACTGACGTCTACCCTATCGGGCGGGGAATTCCAACGCATCAAATTGGCCACTTCCCTAGGCAGTGCCTTGGTAGGTTCTATGTATATCCTCGACGAACCGAGCATCGGATTGCACCCAAGAGATACGGAACGTTTGATTTCGGTTCTGGAAATGTTGAAATCCATGGGCAATACCGTGATTGTCGTGGAGCATGAGGAAGACATCATGCGAGCAGCGGATCAAATCATTGATATTGGTCCAGAGGCAGGCCGTCACGGTGGAAATCTGAGTTTTCAGGGAAACTTGGCTGAGGCATTAAAAGACACGACGACCGACAGCCATACGCTGCGTTTCTTGCAGGGAAAAGATACCATACAGATTCCAACATTCCGTCGGAAGGCATTAGCGCATATCGAAATCAAAGGAGCGAGTGAGAATAATTTAAAAAACATCGATGTCAAGATTCCATTGGGAATTATGACCGCAGTGACCGGAGTATCCGGCTCGGGTAAATCAACCTTGATTCGCAAAATATTATACCCGGCCTTGTTGCGGAATCTGCAATTAGGGACTGAAGAAACGGGTCGATTTAGAGAATTAGGAGGTAGTACGAATAAGATTTCGAGTATTGAGATGGTGGATCAGCAGCCGATTGGTAAATCGTCTCGTTCGAACCCGATTACCTACATCAAGGCTTATGATGCCATTCGCGCCTTGTTTTCCGAATTACCGTTGGCCAAAACCCGTGGCTATAAACCCGCACATTTTTCATTCAATGTAGAGGGTGGACGTTGTGAAACCTGCCAAGGCGAGGGAGAAATCACCATTGAAATGCAATTCATGGCGGATATCAAATTGACCTGTGAATCTTGCCATGGTCAACGGTTTAAACAAGAGATCTTGGACATTAAATTCCAAGACAAACACATTGCCGAAATTTTAGATATGACCGTGGAGGAGAGCATTCCTTTCTTCCAAGATAAAGCACCGCGAATCGCCGAGAAAATTGACCCATTGTTCCAAGTAGGTTTGGGTTACATCAAACTTGGCCAATCCTCGAATTCCTTGTCGGGCGGTGAGGCCCAACGGGTTAAATTAGCCAGCTTTTTAGGCAAAGGGAATAGCAACAAAGGGAAAACCCTGTTTATCTTTGATGAGCCTACAACCGGTTTGCACTTTCATGACATCAAAAAATTATTGAAGGCCATGAATGATTTGGTTGAACAAGGCGACTCGGTCATTATCATTGAACACAACATGGAGGTCGTAAAATGTGCCGATCACATCATTGACCTAGGACCTGAAGGAGGAGAAAATGGAGGTCATTTATGTTTCGAGGGGACTCCCGAAGAAATGATCAAGTTAAAAGATAATCCAACGGCACATTACCTAAAACAAAAAATGTAAGTCCATGATCAGTCCCGAACTCATCCAGGCATTGCCACTCAAATTGCAGCACATCCTACAGGGCTATCCATTTATATTGCCCGAATTAGTCGTAGCCATTTGAGTGGCAATGCCTGGATGAGTTCGGGACTAATCATGGAATTACATTTTTTGTTTCAGGTAATGTGCTGTAGGATTATCCTTTAATTTGATCATTTCTTCGGGCGTGCCTTCAAAGCATAAATGACCACCATTTTCACCTCCTTCAGGTCCTAGGTCGATCACATGGTCCGCACATTTCACAACTTCCATGTTATGTTCGATGATAATCACCGAGTCGCCTTGTTCCACCAAATCATTCATGGCCTTCAATAATTTTTTGATGTCATGAAAGTGCAAACCGGTTGTAGGCTCATCA
>JBJTMZ010000179.1:0-5878 GCA_046073805.1 Aquirufa sp. | reverse complement strand
CAGGTCTTGGACCTCGATTATCACGCCCTTCCGGTTTTGGCCCACGATTTTCACGAGGTCCACGGTTTTCAAAACGGTCGCGTCCTCCCCGGTTATTACCCGATTTTCCCGCCGGTTTTTTCCCGCCGTATTTCTTATCCATTCGCTCCAAATCTGAGTTTAATTCAGATAGCGTTGGTTTTTCAACCACCGGTGCATCTGGATTTAAATCTGAGAAGGACTCAGGAATAATACCTTTCTTATTTAACTCAATAATTTCCGCAACACGATCACATGAAACCGGAATCCATATCGCCTCTTCGCCTACAATGCCAAACCACATCATCCGCTTAAAGATGTCGGTCTTCTGCAAAATCGCATCTCCCTTCTTCGTTTTTAAGCGACCTTCAATTGTTGGGATACCCTTCAAGGCATCCATATAGGTTTCTAATTCATAATTCAAGCAACACTTCAAGCGCCCACATTGTCCACTCAATTTCACCGGGTTCAGTGATAAATTCTGGTAGCGTGCTGCTGAAGTCGTTACATTCTTAAAATCTGTTAGCCAAGTTGAACAACATAACTCGCGTCCACAAACCCCGATTCCTCCTAAACGCCCCGCTTCCTGACGCAAAGAAATCTGCTTCATTTCCACCCGTACTTTGAATTCAGTCGCCAAGAGTTTAATCAACTCCCGGAAATCTACGCGATCGTCTGACGAATAATAGAATACGGCTTTGGTGCCGTCCGACTGGAATTCCACGTCGGATAGCTTCATGTTAAGTTTTAAATCGCTAATGATTTGACGGCCGCGGTACATCGTCGGCATATCACGTGCAATCATTTGCTCGTGTTTTTCGAGATCCTTATCGTTGGCAACACGTACAATGGTTTTTAAATTATCATCGTCTTTGATGCCTTTTTTTAACAATTGCAAACGGACTAATTCTCCTTGAAGGGATACAATACCTAGGTGCAAACCTGTCGTTGATTCGATCATGACCGCATCGCCCGTATGTAATTCCAACTTGTTTACATTGCGAAAATATTCCTTGCGCCCGCCTTTGAATTTGACTTCTACGACGTGGAAACGCTGAAATTGCGGCACATCCAGGTCGGAAAGCCAGTCAAAGACATTCATTTTGTTGCAGCCTCCTGAGCCACAACCTCCGTTGCTTTGACAACCTGCTACTTCGCCCGTTGCGCCTTTGGATCCACACGATCCCGTTGAACACGATTTACATGCCATATTATGTGTTGGATTGGCTTTTATCCCTTATACCGTAGGACGTCAAGACCAATATCTCGTCTAAAATTTTTCCCTTCGAATTGGATCGCTAACGCCGCCTTTTGAGACTTTTGTATCGCTTTTTCCAAGGTATTCGAAGTGCCTGTTAAGGCTATTACTCGGCCTCCATTCGTAAGGAGTTGGCCTTCTTGCTCCTTTGTTCCCGCTTGGAAAATGTGTGCATCGGTCACTTGATCCAAGCCCGTGATGACATCTCCTTTGCGGTAATCTTCGGGATATCCTCCCGCAACCACCATGGTTGTTACAGCATATTGCGCTGAGATTTGAATTTTTTCTTCGTTCAAGGTCCCTTTGGCAGCCGCAAGAAGCAAAGATAAGAAATCTGATTCGATTCTAGGTAATACGACCTCCGTTTCCGGATCCCCCATTCGGGCATTGTACTCAATCACATAGGGCTCACCCTCATGATTCATCAGTCCAATAAAAATGAAACCTTGGTATTTGATTCCATCGGCTTTTAATCCAGCCAATGTCGGCTTAATCACGCGATTATCCACGTGTTCCATAAATGAGGCCGTCGCAAACGGAACCGGCGAAACGGCACCCATTCCTCCCGTGTTCAATCCCTCATCATTTTCACCAATTCGCTTGTAATCCTTGGCCTCGGGTAACACCACATAGTTTTCACCATCCGTCAAAACAAAAACGGATAGCTCGATTCCGCGTAGAAACTGCTCAATCACCACTTTATCCGATGCCGCTCCAAATTTGGAATCCAAGAGCATTTCTTTCAAAGATGCCTTTGCTTCCTCTAAAGTCTGGGCAATAATCACCCCCTTGCCTGCTGCTAAACCATCTGCCTTCAAGACAATCGGAAGCGACTGCGTTTCGAGATAGGCCAAACCAGCTTCCACACTTTCCTTCGTAAAGGTCTGCGATGCAGCAGTTGGCACACCATGCCGATGCATAAAGTTTTTAGAAAAATCCTTACTTCCTTCTAATTGTGCGCCTTCAGCACCTGGACCCACGATGCCCACATGTGTTAAATCCTCCTGTGATTCAATATAATCGCGAACCCCTTTCACCAAAGGCTCCTCCGGGCCTACCACGACTAATTCAATCTGATGCTCACGAATTGCTTGTGCAATTCCTTCTAAATCTGCTACTCCGATGGCTAAATTGGTACCTAGTTCCGCCGTACCCGGATTACCCGGAGCGATAAATAAACTACTTAGTAATGGACTCTGTGCAATCTTCCATGCAAAAGCATGTTCCCGACCACCCGATCCGATAATTAATACATTCATTCTGTTTTATTAATTGGCTAATTCACTCAAAAACTTAATACGCATCAAACGCAATTCCTCTTCACTCACATCTTCAATGTTACACTCATCCAATGCCTGTGTAATATTGTCGGTATCTGCCGACATGAAATAATCGTAGATCTCGTCCTGCTTATCAGGCTCTATGACCTGATTTATAAAGTAATCTAAATTCAATTTAGTTCCCGAATAGCAAATCGCTTCGATCTCCTCGATCAATTCGGCCATCGATAATTCCTTCTGCTCAGCAATTAAATCCAAATCTATTTTTCGGTCGACCTGCTGAATAATGTAAATCTTGATTTTCGATTTATTGACGGTCGACTTAACCACAACCTCCTTCGCCGTCTCAATCTCATTTTCATCCACATAACGGATAATCGCATCCAAGAATTGCTTCCCGAACTTGACCACCTTGCCCATTCCAACCCCGTTGATTTGGGACATCTCTTCTTGGGTAGTCGGATAGGTAGTTGCCATCTCCTCCAAGGATGGATCTTGGAATATCACATAAGGCGGCAAATTTTTCTCTTTAGCGACCTTTTTACGCAGATTCTTTAAGATCTCGAATAAGGCATCATCGTAGGCTTTCGCCCCGACGGCCGCATTTTCCTCCTCGTTTTCGGCTGCAATATCCTCCTGCTCATAATCGTGGTCACGGGAGAATGTCAACGGGTAAGAGTCATTTAAAAAGGCTTGACCCTTTTCGCTCAACTTCAATACCCCGTAATTCTCAATATCTTTCGTTAGTAAATCATAAATCAATACCTGCTTGATAAATGATATCCATGGCGATTTTTCATCCTCCGGATTTACTTCTTTTTTCTTCTTCCGAAGCTTTTGTTTTTTGGGTGCCTGCTCCTCACCATCGTTGTCTTCATCCTCCTCATCGTCCTCTTCTTCATCCTCTATTTGGGCCCAAGAAACCTTTTTCCCTATTCCAAATACGGACAGATTTTCCTGCTCATAGCTCTGCGTGTATTGATTCGTTTTCCCTTCTAACACATCGGCGATATGCTCCGCATCAAATTTCTCACCGGTTTGTTTCACCGCTTCGAGTACCCAACTTACCTCTTCTTCGGCTTTGAAAGTTGGCGTAGGGTGCATGCAATTATCGCAGAATCCACAGTTTTCCGCCATGTGCTCCCCAAAATAACTCAAGAGTTGCTTCCGGCGGCAAACACCCAAATTGGCGTAATAAACCATTTCGCTCAATAAGATTTTTGCATTTTCCTTTTCGGAAACAGCCTTATCCTTATTGAACTTATCAAGTTTTAAAATATCGTCGTAGGTGTAAAACAAGATACAAGTACCATCCAATCCATCACGTCCAGCGCGCCCCGTCTCTTGATAATAGCCCTCCAACGATTTAGGCGCATCGTAGTGGATGACAAAACGAACATCGGGTTTATCGATGCCCATCCCAAAGGCGATCGTGGCAACCATCACCTCGACTTCCTCGTTTAAGAAAGCCTCTTGGTTGGCCATACGCACCTGCGGATCCAATCCAGCGTGATAAGGCAATGCCTTGATTCCATTGACACCTAATAATTCGGATACTTCTTCCACACGTTTCCGACTGAGGCAATAAATAATGCCCGCTTTGCCCGTATGACTTTTGATGTAACGGATTAATTGCTTGTCAATATCCTTTTTCGAGCGAATCTCGTAATATAAATTCTTGCGATTAAATGAGGATTTGAAGACCGTCGCGTCTTCTAAATTTAAGGTCTTTTGGATATCCTGCTGAACCTTCGGCGTTGCTGTGGCCGTTAGTGCGATGATTGGAAGTTTGGCATCAATCGACTCGATGATGTTGCGAATTTTGCGATATTCTGGACGGAAATCATGTCCCCATTCCGAGATACAGTGCGCTTCATCGATTGCCACAAAGGATATTTTTGCCTGCTGCAAGAAGTTTAAATTCTCCTGCTTATTCAGCGATTCGGGAGCAATGTAGAGCAACTTAACACTGCCACTAATTACCTCCGCTTTTACCCGATTGATTTCAGCCCGACTCAATGAAGAGTTTAAAAATTGCGCGTTAATGCCAAATGCGAGCATTTGGTCCACTTGATTCTTCATCAACGCAATTAAAGGGGAAATAACGATCGCCGTTCCGGGCATCACAATAGCGGGCAACTGGTAACAGAGGGATTTGCCTGCTCCCGTAGGCATCAATACGAAACTATTGTTGCCATCAATCGTATTCCGAATGATTGCCTCTTGTTCGCCTCTAAACTGACTAAAACCAAAGGTTTTTTTGAGCTGTTCCCTCAATACCTCACTAGAAATGGAAGTCGGCATAATTTTTATCGTGGCGTAAGTGTTTCAGTTATTGCATAAGAATTGGTTATCTTTGTGGGTTCCCAAAATCTTACTAACATTGAAATTAAGCAAAAATATTCAAAGCACAGCAAAAAAAGTTTTAAGCCAAGAAGCGGAGGCAATTCTACGCGTAAGTGAGGGAATTGATTCGGATTTTGAGGCCTGTGTGGAACATTTACTCGCTAGCAGCGGCCGCATCGTCTTTACGGGAATCGGCAAATCAGCCATCATCGCCCAAAAAATCGTTGCCACCATGAATTCGACCGGCACACCCGCCTTGTTCATGCATGCCGCTGATGCCATTCACGGGGATTTGGGAATGATTCAAGCGGGTGATTCCGTGATTTGTATTTCAAAGTCGGGTGACACCCCCGAAATCAAAGTTCTAGTTCCCTTAATCAAGCGTACAGGGGTTTCCTTGATCGCGATGGTTTCGAATAAGCAGTCCTATTTGGGCCAACAAGCCGATTTTATCCTACACGCACTCGCCGAACAAGAAGCGGATTTGATGAATTTGGCACCTACGACTTCCACAACGGTAGCTCTTGCCTTGGGCGATGCCCTGGCAGTTTGCTTGTTGGAGTGCAAAGGATTTACCGCGCAGGATTTCGCCAAATACCACCCAGGTGGCGCATTAGGCAAGCGCATGTATTTGAAGGTGAGCGATATCTATCCACAACATGAATTTCCGGTTATCGCGCCGAATGCTAGCATTCAAGAGGCCATTCATGAAATTAGCTCCAAGCGTTTAGGCGCGACTGCCGTGGTCGATGCAGAAAATCAACTTATTGGTATTATAACAGATGGTGACGTGCGTCGGATGTTGGAGAATCACAGTAACTGGTCCGAAATCCAGTTGGGCGATATGATGAATCGTACCCCGAAAACGATCGAATCGGATGCTTTTGCCACCGAGGCCTTGGCGATCATGCAATCCAAAAATATTACCCAATTGGTCGTGACAGAAAATAAAAATGCCGTGGGATTTGTTCATCTC
>JBJTMZ010000178.1:0-5613 GCA_046073805.1 Aquirufa sp. | reverse complement strand
ATATGTTTTTTCGCTAAAGCATCATAGGGTTGCATCACATTGCCGTCTGGGCCGAAAACAGCCGCCTGCGTATAGCCATGCTTCACTAAATATAGTGACATCAAGCGATTGTCCACCTCTTTAAAATCAGCACCTTCAAAGCGAATCATATCGATTTCAATGCGATCGCGCGACAAATCATCTAAAAGGGATAAAAGTAGTTTCTCTGGGTCCTCATGGTAGAAATAACAACCATATATCAAGTTGACGCCAATGATTCCTAAAGCCTGTTGCTGCAAGATGTTATCATTGTCCAACATGTTCACGTGGATTACTACGCTATTCACTGGGCCATTGGGGCGTAATTGAAAGCGCAAACCAATCCAGCCATGGGCATCGTTTGTTTTCTGATAATTCAGTGCGGAGACTGTATCTGCGAAAGCGAAAAATCTTTTTTCTGCGGCACTCTCAGTTAATCGGACTTGTAATAATTTATATTCCCGATTTAACATTTTGATTAAGCGAGGCTCGCATACATATTTGCCCGACTCTTCCTCTCCGTAGATGGCATCTGAGAACGCCATATCATAAGCTGAGATTGTTTTTGCGATGGTTCCTGAGGCACCGCCTGCCTTGAAAAAGTTGGCAGCTACCTCTTGACCCGCCCCAATTTCCGCGAAAGAACCATAGATACTGCGATCTAAATTGATCTTAAGTGCTTTTTGTTTCGTTCCAATGGATTTTAGTATGGTAGTCATCGGCGAATTAGTTTGTTGATTGTTGCTTAGGCACAGCAAGTTAAAAAATATTCGCTTTTGTCGGTGCGATTTCTTGAAAAAATCCTAAAAAATGCTTCGATGTAATTCTTTGTAATACAAGGTTAATCCGGCCATTGGACCCTCGCTGATGATACCTGCTTGAAGCTTATTGGCCTTTAACACCCGACGTAAGATATCGGCATAATAAAATGCCACTGAGCCGGTAAAATGAATCGGCTGATTGAGTGCTTGTTCGTATTTTAGTAAATACAATTCACAGAATGATTGAAACGATTTTTCAATCAATTGGTAGCAAAATGGGTGTTTCCGGTGATCAAAAAGGAATTTGGAGAAAGAGGCAAACCAGCGGTTGGGAAATTCCTCCCGGTAGGCTTTTTGAAGAATCGTTAATCGGTCGATTGCACCATAGCGTTTTTCGAATAAAGCACGCAAGTCGGCCGGTAACTCTTGGTGCAAATAGGCAAGTATCAGACTTTTACCAAGATGCCCTCCGCTTCCTTCATCACCTAGCCAAAATCCAAGCGGAGGTACTTGCGATTGCAATTCCCCCTTTTCAAAAAAACCTGAATTTGCCCCCGTTCCGAGAATACAAGCAATTCCCGTATTTTTACCACATAATGCCAATCCTGCCGCCATTAAATCCGATTGCACTTGAAGGGTTGCCTCACCAATCACGGGTCTTAAGACGGTTTCGATGATTTCTTTTTTCGATTCGTCGGTAATCCCCGTACCGAAATAATAGACAAATTTGATGGGCAAGGTTTTTACTTTTTGCAGCGTTTCTGCTTGAGCATCTCGAATTTCATCCGAACTTTGGTAGTAGGGGTTAATGCCCAACGAGGTAAAGCTGTCGTATGCTTCGTTTAACTGCGCAATGTAGCGCCATGCTGTTTTGGTGGAACCACTTTCTACGATAAGAATCATGCGAGTTTGCCGATGGGGTTAAACTTTTCAAAAACCTTGTCTGAATGCGGTGCATCTGCTAATTCTTCCGTTAAATCTTGGCCCGCCCAATGTTCATAATGCTTCCCGTTTTTCCAAAGTTTCGAATTCGTCATATCATAAATGAGCCCTCGGAAGGCCACCCAAATTTCAGCCCGGTCCTGTCCATTTCGGAGGGCTATTTGTGAACGCGTGTAGGTAGGAAGTTCTTCTTGCAAAACGGAAATAAATATTTTACGAAGCTAAATAAAAAGGACTAAAGACCGTTTTTTTAGTAAAGATTTTTAATTTTACATTAGTTAGCTAATGTTCAGATTTATGAAAATCATCGCAAGAGTACTCATTTGTTTAGTAAGCGTTGTTGTGTGGTCATGTGGTTCTTCCTCCGGGTCAGATCCAGCGCCGACACCCCAACCTACCGTATCACAATTAATTAGCAAATCTTGGAGTGCCAGCAATGTTAGTTGGGACGGTGTTGCTCAATATTCAAAAGGCGCCACCACAAATCTAGTATCTGGATATTCACAATTCAAGTTGGATTTATCGAGTACGACCGCAGCCTCATTAACCGAATTTGATGGGCGCAAATTCACAGGTACTTATACGTTGTCCACTGATAATAAGAAGATCACGTTAAATGGCTTAACCAGCTCGGAAGGTGCTCCTTCAGGTACAAATGGAACCTTAGAGTTTACGATCGTAGGGACACCATCTGCCTCTGCATTAAGTTTGGAAACATCGACGACCTACATTAAAGCGAGCAATAAAAAGGTTAGCTTGTCTTTAGTAAACCCATAAACTAGAATTTATTGATAGAGCCGTCTCGCGAGGCGGCTTTTTTTTTATATGGAAAAGAGAACAGAAATAGGTACCCTCGGAGAATTTGGCTTAATTAAGCGTCTTGCAACGCCTTTTGCCGAGCATCAGGGTTGGACTAAATTGGGAATTGGTGATGATGCGGCTTTGTTGGACGCCGCAAATCAGTTGACCGTCAGCTCCACAGAACTTCTCATCGAAGGCGTTCATTTTGATTTATCTTACACGCCCCTCCAGCATTTGGGATATAAATTAGTCACTGTGGCCGTATCCGATATCGCAGCGATGAATGCCATTCCAACGCAGCTAATGGTCAGCATTGGCCTCAGCAACCGTTTCTCGGTAGAGGCTGTCGATGAATTGTATGCCGGAATCAAAGCGGCTTGCGAGGATTATCAAATGGATTTAGTCGGAGGGGATACCACGGCATCGCCTCAGGGACTTATCATATCGGTCACTGCGCTGGGGGTAGTTGATTCCACGCAAGTGGTGACCCGATCGAAAGCACAACCCAATGATGTCATTTGTGTAAGTGGGGATTTTGGGGGAGCCTTATTAGGTTTACAATCTTTGGAACGCGAAAAGCAGGTTTTTTTAGCGAATCCGGACATGCAGCCTGAATTGGATAATAAGAGTTATGTGGTTTTACGTCAGTTAAAGCCGAGTGCTCGTTTTGACATCATTCACGAATTAAAAGAATTGGGAGTCGTTCCGACCGCCATGATTGATAGTTCAGATGGGTTAGCCGCTGAAATTCTTCATCTCTGCGAGGCATCCGGTACGGGTGCTCGTATTTTTGAGAAGAACATTCCGATTGATGATGAGACATATTTAGCGGCAACGGAATTTAATCTGAGTCCGCTGACCGCGGCGTTGAATGGAGGCGAGGATTATGAGTTGGTGTTTACGGTTTCGCAGGCCGACTTTGAAAAAGTGGAGAAGATTGCGGACGTTACGGCCATCGGCTATATGACTAATTTGCCAAATGAGAAAGTAATGGTCATGAAATCGGATCAAATTGTAACCTTGACTGCTCCTGGATTTAATTAAGTCGACATGTCAGTAGCCATCATGCAACCCTATTTTTTCCCCTATTTGGGCTATTTTCAATTAGTCCAAGCGGTTGATGATTTTGTGTTCTATGATGATGTCATGTTCATTAAAAAGGGCTGGATAAATCGAAATCGAATTTTGCTACAGGGCCGTGAATTTTTGTTTACGATTCCGCTCGAAAAGCAAAGTCAAAATAAAACGATTCGTGAATCTCAGATTTCTTGGGGTGCCGACTTTCCCGGAAAGTTTTTAGCCCAATTGGAATCTGCCTACAAAAAAGCACCCCAATATGCCAATTTGAGGCCTTTGCTAGAAGGTTTAATGGATGAAAGGCCTGAAAGTATGGCGGTCTTAGCTGGCAAAAGTATTCAGTTGGTCTGGCAATATCTTGGCCTAGAAAAACGTTTCCATTACAGTTCGGAAATGCCGAATAATCAAGCAGACGGACGGGCTGAGCGCCTCATTCACCTAACGAAACAATTGGGATCCTCAACATACATCAATGCCTTAAATGGGCAGAGTCTGTATCAAAAGGATTTTTTTGCAGGCGAAGGCGTGGACTTGTTTTTTATTAAGCCTGAATTACCAGCTTATTCCCAAGCGAATGTGCCAGCATTTATCTCGGGCTTATCCATGTTGGACGTATTGATGTGGAATGAACCTCAAGTGATTCGGGATATGCTTACGAAGTATTCACTGGAATAATTGACCATTTAGTAATTATCATGCATTTTAGCGTCATTTATTTTTAAATTTGTATTTGGGTGTTAACTCGTTTAGTTCATGACGCAATCGATTCTCATACGGAAATATTCAAATCGCTTTCTATCTAGATGGCTTGTGCTAACAATCGACTTAATGATTGTGATGTTCTCCTTCTCGTTAGCTACACTGTTGCGGATGAATTTCCATTATAACGAGATTGATTTATACGGTTTTCAATTCCATTTTGTTTTTTTATTTACGATTCGACTCCTCGTTTTTTTGTGGTTTAAATCCTACACGGGGATTATTCGCCATACGAGTATCGAAGATGCCGTATTAATTTTAAAAGCCGTTTTCTCAGGCACCTTAATTGCCGGATTATTCTCCTTAGGCTTACGTTATTATTCAGGCATTAATACATTTTTCTATGTGCCATTGTCAATTTTAGCGATTGATTTTTTCATTTGCTTATTCTTGATGGTGACGCTTCGCTTCTTTGTAAAATCATTCTACGAATCTTTTATCAACGAATTTAAACCTGCGGTAGGTGTGCTTATCTATGGCGCAGGTTATTCAGGGATGTTGACAAAAAACGTCATTCAAAATGATCGGGGAGTTAATTACCAAGTTCTAGGATTTATCGATGATAATTCCTCAAAAATCGACAAGACGATTGAGGGAATTCGGGTCTTTAGTTTATCGGAGGCGATGGATAAATTTGTTAATCAATACGAAGGCTTGCAGGTCATCATGGCGATTAACAACATTGGTCTTCAGGCAAAAAGAAAAATCTCGGAGGTTTTCTTAGACCGAGGTGTCGTGGTTAAAATTCTTCCCCCGGTCGACAAGTGGGTGAATGGAGAGTTTGCCTTAAATCAAATTCATAACGTCAAAATTGAAGACTTGTTGGGCCGGGAGGAGATTCAAATGAATAACCAACAAATCAGCCAGGAGATTAATTCCAAGTCTGTCATGGTTACAGGCGCTGCCGGGTCCATTGGTAGTGAAATCGTTCGTCAATTAATCGCCTATTTCCCTTCTAAAATTATTCTAGTTGATCAGTCGGAATCGGGGCTTTTTGACTTAGAATACGAGCTTTCAAGTCTTATTCCGACCAATACAGAACTTGTGGTAAAGATTGCGGACGTAACAGATAAGAATCGCTTAACCGCTATTTTTCGGACCCATAAACCTTCATTAGTTTTCCATGCCGCTGCCTACAAACATGTGCCGCTCATGGAAAAAAATGCCTACGAGGCCGTAAAGGTTAATATTTTGGGTACACAAACTTTGGCAGATTTGGCGGTAGACCAAGGTGTGGATAAGTTTATCATGGTTT
>JBJTMZ010000177.1:0-4840 GCA_046073805.1 Aquirufa sp. | reverse complement strand
GGGTAATTCAATTTTGTTCTCTTTCAATTTACGAGCTACTTCGGCGATCATGTAGCCACCGATTCGGTTATCGAGTGCACGTCCTACCAAAAATTTGTTATTTAGTTCGGTTAGGCCATCTTCGAAGGTAACCACGGTTCCGACGTGGATGCCCATTTCTTCTACTTCTTTTTTATTAGCAGCCCCACAATCGATAAAAATATCATCGATGGAAGGAGCTTTGTCTTTGGCAAGATCACGAACGTGGATGGCCGGCCAACCGAAAATACCTTTGACTACTTTTTCCTTGGTATGAATATTCGCGCGCATGGATGGTGCGATGAGTGCATCCGAACCGCCATTTCGACGAAGGAATAAGTAGCCATTATCATCAATGTAATTGACAAACCAAGAAATTTCATCGGCATGGGCCTCGATGACAACCTTGTATTTTTGACCCGGATTGATCACGCCTACAGCCGTTCCGTAGGTATCAATGATTTTTTCATCAATGTAGGGTTTCAGGTAGTCCAACCAAATTTGTTGGCCCGAAGACTCAAAGCCGGTAGGAGAGGCATTGTTTAAATAGGTGTATAAGAATTCGTTGGCTGTGTTCGACATATTGAATTGTTTTTTAATGCTGCAAATTACGAAACTTTATAGATGAATTTTGTATAAAATCAGTTCAAAATCTAAGTTAAATCTATGGATTAAACGATTAAAATCGTATTTTTGGTTGGTTTTCATGGAAACATGTTTTAAAAAATAGATTGATGAAGAAAATAGCTGTATTTACCTCAGGTGGTGACGCTCCCGGAATGAATGCTTGTATTCGTGCGATTGTGCGCGGTGCGGCATATCATGGAGTAGAAGTTTATGGAATTGTTCGTGGATATAACGGGATGATTAAGGGGGATATTATTCCATTGAACTCACAGTCGGTTAGTAATATCATCCAACGAGGTGGTACAATCTTAAAATCCGCACGTTCAAAAGAATTCATGACCACTGAAGGTCGTCAAAAGGCTTATGATAAATTACAAGAATTCGGAATTGAGGGTTTGGTTGCCATTGGAGGTAATGGAACATTTACGGGTGCCGAGATTTTTTACAATGAATTTAAAATTCCAACGGTAGGTGCACCGGGTACGATCGACAATGACTTATACGGTACTGATTACACGATTGGTTATGATACGGCGGTGAACACGGCTTGGGATGTGATTGATAAGATTCGTGATACGGCAGATTCCCATGATCGTGTGTTTTTTATTGAGGTAATGGGGCGTGATTCGGGTTATATCGCTGTTCAGTGTGGTATTGCAGGAGGTGCGGAAGCCTTAATGATTCCGGAGAATTTAACGCCTGTAGATGATATCGTTACGATTTTAAATAATGGATTTGCCAAGCAAAAATCTTCTTCGATTGTGGTAGTTGCTGAGGGGGATGAGGAAGGGAATGCGCAGATTGTGGCAAAGAAGATTCGCGAGAAGATGGGGAATAAGATTGATATCCGTGTAACTACGTTGGGACATATTCAGCGTGGGGGTATCCCAACAGCTTATGACCGTATTTTAGCGTCACGTTTGGGATTAGGCGCTTTGGAAGGACTTTTACGTGGCGAAAAGAATGTGATGGCGGGTGTCATTAATAATCAGTTGGTTTATACACCATTCCATGACACCATTACGAAGAAAAAGCCGGTATCGGAAGATTTGATCCGAATGGTGGAGATTTTGTCAACTTAGCAATATCCCATGATTTTGTACATGAGGTATCCAAACATTTCATGTATCAAAATGGATAGTTTATGTAGTTCTTTTTCCGTAGGAATAATTGATTCAAGGATACCCATTTGGGTGTCCTTTTTTTTGTTATCAACGGAATAGGGGACAATCTGGATATTTTCTTTTTCAAAACAAGCGGCTGCCCTGCGCATGTGGTAAGCAGACGTAATGAACAAGACAGGTTGATTAATTTTTAAAGAGTCAATAATCTTTTTCGAATAGATGGCATTTTCACGTGTATTCTTCGATTTTGTTTCGATTAGAATGCTGTCGGCAGGAATACCAAGTTCAATGAATAGTCTTTTGACTGAAAGCGTCTCATCGCTTTTGTCTATTTTTAAATTCCCGATGCTTGTGTTTCCGCCGGTAATTAAAATTCGGTTTATTTTGCCGGCCTTGTAGAGTAAGGCTGCTTGCATGCATCGGTCACTGCCTTCCGCTAAGTTTATCCTTGTGGGGTCTTCCTGAATCGGTCGAATCATTCCGCCTCCTAATACAACCGCAAGCGGAAAATGGGCCTTGGGGGCTAAAGTGGTTTGAGGGATTTCATATAAGGATTGTAATTGGTTGACAATGAACCCATTACTGCCAATAAGAAGAATACATAGTCCACTTATTCCTACGATTTTTTTTACTTTTATCGATGAGCTTACGAGGCTGATAAAGCTTAGCACAATTATCCATGTTATTGGTAAAAGTATAAAATCAATTATTTTAGATAGCGTGAAAAACATTGTATTTTTGACGAGTTAAATTTAAAATTAGCCTAATTTTTATGAAAGTCCTTAAGCCAATCGTACTTCTTTCTTTTTTGTGTTTTTCTGTCTTTGCACAGAAAGGTCAGGCAAATACGGCAGAGCCCAAGCGTGCTGAGAAGTCGGTAGACCCAAGTTCCGGCTTCAAGATTCAAGGAAAAATAAAAGGATTGTCGAATACCGACGTTTATTTGGCGCATTATTTTGGTTCTAACCAACAAGTAATTAAGGACACGGCCCGCGTAGATGGTAATGGGGCATTTGTATTTCAAGGTACAGAAACGCTTGACCAAGGACTTTATTTAATTACTTTTTTAAATAATAAGTTCTTTGATTTGGTCATTGGTAATGCCAATTTTTCTTTTGAAACGGATACCACGGATATTGTTGGGGAGATGAAGATCTTAGGTTCTCCTGAAAATGAGGCATTTTATGATTTTCAGAAATCCATGGGTGCTACCTATCAACGATTACAAGGTAAGATGGCTCCCGAGCAAATTCGAGCTCAAATGTTGAAAGAGCAGAATGTTTGGGTTAATCAACATACTAAATTATTCGTTTCTAAATTGATCAAGGCAAGTTTTGAGCCCGAAATTCCAGCCTATTCAAAGCCTGTTAAGAGTTCAAAGGATAGTGCTGATTTATTCAAATATCAGTATACTTATTATAAGAAACATTATTTCGACAACATAGATTTGAATGATGAGCGATTTATTCGAACGCCATTTTTGCAAAAGAAGATTGATAAGTTTTTTGAGGATTTAGTGGTTCAAGAATCGGATTCCGTTTCAAAAGATGCTGACCGGATTTTGGCTGGTATTAAGAATGAGGCCATGCGTAAGTATGTGGTTTATAAAATTGCAAGTACCTACGAGAATCATAATGTTGTGGGTACGGATGGTGCTTTCGTTCATTTGGCTGAGAAATATTATGTAGGAGAACCTCAATTGTGGGATACGACGACGATACTAAAGATGAAGGAGCGTATTAAGGTCATCAAGCCCTTGTTGATCGGTAAGCGTATTCCGGATATGTTTTTAACAGACCCAAGCGGTAAATTGTTAACATTATCTGCCGTTCAGGCCAACTACACCGTGGTATTTATTTATGATCCCGAATGTAGTCATTGCAAGGAGGAGACCCCTAAGTTGTTAAAAATGGATGCGTTTTTTAAATCGAAGAATGCCGTTGTTTTTGCAGCATGTCTAGTGCGGGACAAGAAATTATGGCGTGATTTTATAGAAACCTTTAAAATTCAGCATTGGAAAAATGGTATTGATATTCACATCAATGCCAAAACAGGTAAGGAAGAGTATTATACGGACTTTTTAAATACTTACGATGCCTATGCGACCCCCGTTGTTTACATTCTGGATAAAAACAAAAAGATTATCGGGAAACGAATTCCGGTAGATAAGATTGAGGATTTTATCAAGTTTTACGAAAGCAAGGCTAAGATTTAGTTTTGATCCGCAGTTTGCTTTTAGGCTTTTTCCCTTTTTTGAGGTAGCGTTTGTTTTTAATCTTCCGCTTAACTCGGTATTTTTCTTGTATTTTAATCGGGTCTTTTGATAGAATTTATTACTGAATTTTGGAGGGGTATCCAGTTCCAGTTGGTGATATGGAATCAACATCAACTCATTTTCAAATCCGCTGATTTTGATCTTTACTTTTCCGAGGCCTGCCTTGTGAATGTTGATTTTTTTTGCTGCCGCAAATGTAAGATCGATGATTCGACCATATTTGTAAGGGCCGCGGTCGTTAATTCGAACAACAACCGATCGTTTATTGGCTAGATTGGTTACCTCAACAAGCGTATTGAATGGGTAGATTCGGTGAGCCGCTGTAAACTCTGTTTTTTTTAGAATTTCTGTACTGGCGGTTTTTCGATTGTAAAAGTAATTGGAATAGAAGGATGCGACTCCATAACTCTCGTCACCCAATTCTTGGGAAAACCCTCTGCTACTTACCAAAAGGCTTATTATTAGGACAAGACGATTAAAATGTCGCATTATAATTGATTGAATAGAGATTCAAAGTTTAGTGATTATTGTGGGAATTAAAAATATTGTTGAAATAATCCTAAAAAATATCAAATTATGACTTGAAAATAATTTGAATATTTTTGAGTGAAAGAGAATAAATAGTAGATTTACACATTGTCAAACCTAATTATTATTAACAGTGGAAGAAAGAGATAGAGAAGAATTGTTTTCAAAACGAATCAGAGCAGGAAAAAGAACTTATTTTTTTGATGTTAAGTCGACACGTTCTCAAGATTATTACATTACGATTACAGAAAGTCGTCGTCACCAGAAA
>JBJTMZ010000176.1:0-3187 GCA_046073805.1 Aquirufa sp. | reverse complement strand
GGCCAATTTTATTCACGAATGTATGCTTCTCCGCTTTGGTAATTGACTTTTCTTTTAACCAATTTGCATTAAAATCCGTTAGAACCTCCTCCTTGTTATCAAACATGCGATAAAGTTCCGACGGATTATCAATCGATGTTTTCGCATAAATCAACTCCTCGCCTTCTAGATCAAAACCCAAGACCCCATCTGTCTTCGAAGTCAAGGTTTCAAATTCTCCTCTAGGAATGGAATATGCCATTAACGTAACCGCACCGTGATCCTGCACCGTTAAATAAAGCCATGCATCTGGCGCAGCCCATTTGACCTGGGTAATCACACGATCCATTTTCACCTCCTGTATTTGACCCGTCGCCAAAGTCAATATCTTCAACACGGGATTGGAAACCCCCGTTGTCTTGGATTCAAAATAGGCTACTTGTTCGCCCGAAGTACTTAGCGATATATTGGAGAAACGATAGCCGGGTTTGATTAAGACCGAATAATACGTTTTTGTTTTCACGTCATAACGAACCATTTGACTCTCTAATACCTTATCGGGATGGGTCAACGAATCAGCAGGGAGTATTACTAAGTACTCAGATTCATTAATTTGCTCCCAGTCCGACCAACGATGTAAAGGATTATTCAACAAGACTGGCTTAGCCCCTTCGTATACAGGCATGGAATAAATAGCGGATAGTTGAATCTCTCCCGATGTAGTCATCTCTTCCTGAAACTGCAATCGGTTAATTACTTTGGCCTTCTTATCCTTTTCATTCTGAGCTAAATAAGCACGAACTTCTTCAACCGTACCGTTCGGATTTGGCTTAGCCTTAGATACAAATGCCGCGTTGGCCACATTCGGCTTCTCCAAATTCCAGGAAGGAATCAAGCGACGTGGATTCACCAAGGTATCCGAATAAAAGTCCTTTAAGAATATGCCCGTTTGATAATATAAACGACGATCATGTTTCGAAATCGATGGATTTTGAACCGGCACAGGTGAATTTGTCAATGCCAATGGTTCGCCGCCCGACAAGCTCAAGCGATATACCTGCGATTTATTTCCTAAATCCCGCGTAAATAAAATGGATTTACCATCTGGGCTCCAAGTAGCTCCTGAAATGGAATGTTTTCCAAATGTCAGTTGCCGACTCTTTTTTGTCTCCATATCACCCACATACAAATGTGTCTGATAGACATAATCCCCTTTCACATCGGGATCATCAACAATGGAGGTTACCGTAAATAAATAACTCAAGCCATCTGGCGAGAATGTCGGCTTTCCAACCGTTTTGATATTCAGCATGTCAGTCACCTGAATAGCTTGTTGGGCCCATGCCCCAAAAGAAACAAAGAGTAATAAAACGAGTAAACGCATCTGACAAAAAATAAGGCCTGCGAAATATGTCGCAAGCCTTAAAATTATAAAATAAAAGATGATTTGATTAAATCAATTTCAGAATTTCTTCGCCAATTGCCTCCGTACCCAAAATCATCGATTTATCTGTCGTCGAATCTGCAATATCTCCCGTACGGAAACCTTTCTTCAATACTTGGTCCACCGCGTTAATAACCGCTTCCGATTCCGCTTTCATTCCAAAAGAGATGTCCAACAACAAGGCAGCCGATAATACTGACGCCATTGGATTCGCTAATCCTTTTCCGGTAATATCGTGCGCAGAACCGTGGATTGGCTCATAAACACCTGTTCCATCACCGATGGACGCGGAGGCCAACATACCCATAGAACCCGCGATTTGAGATGCCTCATCCGTTAAGATATCACCAAATAAGTTTGCCGTAACCACTACGTCGAAACGCTTCGGATCCTTGATCAACAACATCGCTGTTGCATCCACAAATTGATATTCTACCATTACGTCTGGGTATTCCAAAGCCAATTTCTGAATAACCTCACGCCATAAGCGAGATGATTCCAAGACGTTCGCCTTATCGACAGACACCAAATGCTTCTTACGAGTTCGAGCTGCCTCAAATGCCTTACGACCAATGCGCTCTACTTCATAACGGCTATATTCCGCAATGTCATAAGCCGTATCGCCATCGTTTTTACGCCCTTTCTCGCCGAAATAAATATCACCTGTCAATTCACGGAAAAACAAAATATCCGCACCCTTCAAGATTTCAGGTTTGATGCTTGAGGCCGACAATAACTCATCAAATAACTTGATCGGACGCAAGTTGGCATATAAACCCAACTCCTTACGCATCTTCAACAATCCTTGCTCCGGACGAACCTTTGCCGATGGATCATTATCGTATTTTGGATGACCTACGGCACCAAACAATACCGCATCCGATGCCTTCATCTTCACCAAAGTCTCTTCTGGTAATGCATCACCTGTCGCCTCAATCGCCACGTGGCCAATTAATGCCTCATCATACGTAAAATCGTGACCGAATTTAGCCGCAATTTTTTCTAATACTTTCTTACCTACTTCAGTTACTTCTTGTCCAATTCCATCCCCTGGAACAATTAGGATATGTTTTTTTGCCATGATATGTTTATTAAATCAAATTCAACATCTTTTGTGTCGCCTTAATGGCCGACACGGTTTGGTCCGAATCCAAACCTCTTGTAATCATTTCGCGTCCCTCGTAAGACCAAGTAATAATTGTCTCACAAAGTGCATCCGATTCTCCTCCGGGTGGAATACGAACCGCGTAGTCGGTTAATTGGGCTAATTTCCGACCGTTCTTTTGGAAGATGATCGCCAAAGCATGCATGAATGCATCGTATTGACCATCGCCTTGCGCGTGCTCCTCGAATATCTCGCCATCCACCGAAATCTTTAAAGTCACCGATGGACGTAGATCTTTCGAATGTGTTAACACATAATTCAATACCTGCACTCGCTCCTCAATCGCATCCGAATCCAAGACATCCGAAATGATGTACGGCAAGTCATCTTGCGTCACCACTTCCTTGCGATCTCCTAATTCGATGATCCGTTGTGTTACTTTCTTTAAATCACTATCGGACAACTGAATACCCAATGCCGCCAAGTTATTAGCAATATTAGCTTTACCCGATGTCTTGCCCAGGGCGTATTTACGCTCCCGACCAAAACGCTCCGGCATCAACTCATTGAAATACAAATTGTTCTTCTTATCCCCATCGGCATGAATTCCCGCCGTTTGGGTAAAGACGTTTTCCCCCACCACCGGTTTATTCGCCGGA